>JBDSPT010000132.1:0-9128 GCA_039930205.1 Opitutus sp.
ATCTCGAACACCAGCAACAGGACGGCGAGACAGCCCAAAGCCAGCTCTGGAAAAATGGATCCCCAAGTGTTGGAGGCCGCGGCGATTTTGACAGCGTCGAGATTCATCGCGAAAAATTATTTGGCAGCGGTCTGCTGGACGGCGCGAACCGATTCACCAAGCGCTGCATTCAGCGGGACCGAGATGGATTTCGGCCAGAATCCCATGAACAACAGCGCACCGAGAAGGATCAACGCCGGGACTTTCTCCGACCAGGCGAGATCGGTCGGCGGATGCCTGGCCGTCACCCCGGCAAGCTGATCGCTCGCCGGACCAAAGAACACGTTGGCCGCCGAACGAAGCCCGTAGATCGCTGAGATGACCACGCCGGCCACCGCCAGCGCCGTGATCAACGGGGAGAACTGCCAGAGGGCGACGAAGATTGTGAGTTCACCCCAGAAATTGCCGAAGCCGGGCAATCCGATGCTGGCGAAGGTTGCCGCGACGAAGAAGGCGGCGAGCACCGGCGTCTTTTGCGCGAGTCCACCCATCTCATCCATCGAGAAGGTGTGCGTGCGATGATAGATCGACGTTGAGAGCAGGAAGAGCAGCGCGACCGAAAAGCCGTGGGCGACCATCATTAGAACCACGCCTCCGATGCCAAGCGTCGTGCCCGCTGCGATGCCGAGGAACGCATAGCCCATGTGCATCACGGAGCTGTATCCAACAAGCTGTTTCAGGTCGCGTTGCGCCATCGTGATGAAACCCACCACGAGCACGTTGCCGATCACCGCCAGCCAGGCGAGCGGTCCTGACCAATGCAGCGAGCCCGCGGGCAACAATGGCAGCGCAATTTGAATCAGACCGTAGAGGCCAAACTTCTTCAATACTCCGGCGTGAAGCATCGCGTTCGAACTGGGTGCGGCTCCATAGCCCAGAGGTGCCCACGTGTGCAACGGCCAGAGCGAAACCAAAATCCCGAAGCCAAACATCAGCAGCGCAAAGATGTTGTTCTGAAGCGTGGCGACGATCGGCTGCGCGGTGAGCGCCTGGCGCAGACTGATCAGATCGAAGGAGTTTGCGCCGCTTTTCACATACAGAGCGATGAGTCCGATGAGCGACAGCATCGCGCCAAGCGTGAGGTAAATCGTCATTTTCATCGCCGCATACCCGCGATCACGCCCACCCCAGACTCCGACCATGATGAAGGTCGGAATCAGCGCGAGTTCGTGGAAGAAGTAGAAAAAGAAAACATCGATGCTGGCGAAGACGCCCATCAATCCGCCCTGCATGATCAGCAGAAGCATCAGATAGATCTTCAGCCGCTCCGCGCCCGATTGAATCGCGTAAAGTCCCGCTGCCAGTCCCACCAAGCCAGCGAGAACAAACAGCGGAAGAGCGATGCCGTTCAGCCCGAGCTTCAGCTGAATCCCAGAAGCGTCCAAGCCGGTCGAGTACTCGGTGATAAACGCATAGCCGTGATCCTTGGCGGCGTCTCCAAAGTACCACCACACATGCAGGGCCATCAGCGCTGGGATCGCGAAGGCGACGTACGAGAGGAGCACTGACCAGCGTTTGGGCAGTCCCAAGGCAATGGCCAAAGCCAGCGCCAGCGGCGTTACGATCGCGGCGAGAAGAGGATCGAAGGGCAAATTACTCATCGCGTAAACAGGGCGCCCGACGGAGGCAGCGCAGCGCAGACAGAAACTGCGGAAGAAAGGAAGGATCGACGCATCATCAGAAGACTCCCGTCACAAAGAGCCAAAGGATCACGACGCCGCCGAAGAACCAGTAAAGATAAACGCTCAGCTTGCCGACATGCAGCGCCCGGGCGCCCATGCCGAAGAGCCCGACGACGCCGGAGAATCCCCGGACGATCAGTCCCGCGAGGAATATCTGCTCGAGGAAATTGAGCAGCATGGCGAACCGCTGCTGGATCTTCGCAACGTAGTAGTCGTACGCGACGTCGAAGGAATTCCGGAGCGCCCCGAGCGCGTTGAAGAGGCCAGGAGCCTTTTGCGCGAGCGTGTCATTTGGAGAGCACTGGTAGAGGAAAAACGCGGAGACCGCCCCGACAATCATCACGGTGAGGCTGGTGATGAGAATCACCGTGTGGGCGGAATCGTGCGCCTCGGGGATTAGTTCGAAAACCTGCGTGAAGACCTTGGGATAGTAGGCGGTGTAACCACCGACCAACGACAGTACGGCCAGAACGATGAGCGGCATCGTCAGCGTAAAACCACCTTCGTGCGCGTGGTCTGCCTCGTGCGTCCGCGGCGTCCCGAGAAACGTGATTTTCCACAGGCGAACCATGTAGAACGCGGTGAGAATCGCAGTGAAGGCAAGGACGATGAACACCGGGGTGCTCTTGGTCATCGCGAGATAAAGTATCGCGTCCTTCGAGAAAAATCCGGCGAGGAAGGGCATTCCCATGATCGCCGCCACGCCGATCGTAAACGTCCAGAACGTGAGCGGCATTCTCGTCCGCAAACCACCCATCTTGAAGATATCCTGTTCGTGGTGACACCCGTGGATCACAGAGCCGGAACCGAGGAACATCAGCGCTTTGAAGAACGCGTGCGTCGTCAGATGAAACATCGCGGCGCCGACGCCGGTCGCGATCAGCATCTCGTGCGTCGTCGCGCCCATCTCATGTTTGGTCGCGAGCGAGCCGAGGCCAAATGCCGCGACCATGTAGCCAAGCTGGGAGAGCGTGGAGTAAGCCAAAACTTTTTTGATATCACTCTGCACAATCGCACACAGCGCGGCGTAAAGCGCCGTCGCGGTGCCCACCCACATGATCACCGTAAGCGCTTCGGGAACCATGAGCACGTTGATCCGGCACAGCATGTAGATACCGGCGGCGACCATCGTGGCAGCGTGGATCAAAGCCGAGACCGGCGTCGGACCTTCCATGGCGTCTGGCAACCAGACCTGCAGCGGGAGTTGCGCCGATTTACCGACCGCTCCGCAGAAGAGCAGCAGCGGAATGGAGGATGCGACCACCGCGCCACCCTCCACCCTCGTCGCCAGCTCGGTGAGATTCACGGTCCCGAACGCGTAGTAACAGGCGATGATGCCAAGCAGGAATCCGAAATCGCCGACCCGGTTTACGATGAATGCTTTCTTCGATGCATCGGCGGCTGATTTCTTCTCGTGCCAGTGGTTGATCAGCAGCCAGGAGCTGAATCCCACCAGCTCCCAGAAGATGAACATCATGAAAAGATTGTCGGCGAAAACGATGCCGATCATCGAAAACATGAAGATCGAAAGCCCGCCGAAGAAACGCGCTTTGGCGGCGTCGTCGTGCATGTACCCGAGCGAGAACACGTGAACGCAAAGCCCCACGATTCCCACGATCACCAACATGAGCGCGGCGAGATCATCGAACTTGATGCCGAGCGACAATGAGAACTCCCCGAGCCGCAACCACTCCCACGACGATTCGAATCGCCCGCCGTGGAGCGCGAGGATCAAAGCAATTGCGGCGATAGCCGTGGCGGCCAGGACCGAAATCCCGGCGGCCCAGTTGCCAGCGCGACGCAGGAAAAGCGCGATAATCGTCGCTGAAACGAGCGGCAGAAGAAGAACCACGAGGGCGTGTTGCAACAGGGTCATCGCGTTCAGTTCTTGAGGCCGTCGAGTTGGTCGACCTGGATCGTCTGCCGCTTGCGGAAGAGCGCGACGATGATGGCAAGTCCGACCGCGACTTCCGCGGCCGCGACAGTGAGAATGAAGAAAACGAATACGTTGCCGTCCATCGTGCCGTTGTACCGCGAGAACGCGACCAGCGCCAAGGTCGAGGCGACGAGCATCAGCTCGAGTCCCATGAAAATGACCAGCGTGTTCTTGCGGATGAGGACGCCGAAGAACCCGATCGAAAAGAGCAGTCCACTTAGGACAAGGTAGGCATTGAGCGTGGGGGTGATCATGGGGCGATCTCCGCGTCCTCGAACTTCTTGCTGAGCACGATCACACCGAGCATCGAGATCAGCAGCAGGAAGCCGATGATCTGGACCGGCAGGAGATAGGTGCTGAACAATTGAAACGCGTAATCCTTGAGCGACGCACCCGGGACTTCGGCCGCTGCTGCCGTCGCCAAACTCGGTTGGTGATAGAACGTCAGAACACCCACCGCCAGGAGAGCGGCGGCGACTCCACTGGCGACGATCGTTGCCGCCTTGAACGGCTTCCGCTCACCGCCCTGCATGTCGAGTAACATGACGATGAACAGAAACAGCGCGGCCACCGCGCCGGCGTAGACCAGCAACAGAACGAACGCCAAAAGGTAAGCCTCCAACAAGACGAACAACCCCGCCACGCCCACCAAGCTCAGCATGAAACACATCGCCGCGTTGACGGTATTCTTGCTCAGCACTGCTCCCACGGCGCAAATCACCGTGAGCAGAGCAAAGAGGTTAAACAAAAAGTGAGGCATGAGACGGAAAGTGGCAGGAAGTGACTGGCCCGGAAGGGAGGGGGCGGTAACGCGCAGGATTCGTCGAAAGTGGAGTGGCTGGCTGGTCGTGACTTGTTGCTCGCACGAACCACTCAGTGCGCGTTGCCGTGCTCCTCAGCGGCCTTCTTCTTGTCCCATTTGAAATGTTGATCGGGCAGCGTTCCGCCGAGTTCGTACAAACGCGCCTTGTTGTTTACCATCTCGGCGCGCGTGTAACCCGACATTGAATACTGGTTCTGCAGGAAAATCGCTTCTTCCGGACAAACCTCCTGGCACAGCCCGCAATAGATACAGCGGAGCATGTCGATCTCGAACTCCCGGGGGGCACGCTCCACATGAGCCGTGGGCGAGTCCGGCGAGATCTCGCCGGGCGTAATCCGGATCGCTTTCGGCGGACACACGAACTCGCACAACTGACAGGACACGCACTTTTCCCGCCCATGCGGATCACACACCAACGTCGGAACGCCACGGTAGCCCGTCGGAATCTCGGGACGTTGCTCAGGATACTCCAGCGTAACGGCCGGCGCGACGAGATGCTTCATCGTCGTCTTCAGCCCGTTGATGATTTGCGGGATGTACGTGCGCTCGGCAAAGGTGAGCGGCTTTCGTTCGACAGGAATAACGGCCATGTAAAAGAGAAGATTAAGCGCGAAGACGCGAAGGCGCGAAGGTCAGAGCAAAGAACGATCCGATCCGACGTTTGCCGGCCGAACTCCGCGCCTTTGCCACTTTGCGCTTCAACGTTTTCATTTCTGAATGACCGCGATCATGATCGCGTAGAAGAGGAGGTTGACGACGGAAGCTGGGAGCAACGTGCGCCAGCCCAGCTTCATGACTTGATCGTAGCGGAAACGCGGAACGGTCCAGCGCACCCACATGAAGAAGAAGATCATCGCGAGCACCTTCCCAAGGAAGATGGCGATGGAGAGAACACCGACGAACAACGGGTGAAGGGTGAATTCCCAGCCCGTCACGCCGTGCAGCCAGTTGACGAGACTTGCGAGCGGTACCCACGGCAGCGGATTCCAGCCACCGAAGAAGAGCAGGACGAACACCGCGGATCCGATGATCATGTGCGAGTACTCGGCGACGAAGAACAGACCCCACTTGAATGCGCCGTATTCCGTATGAAAGCTACCGACGAGATCGGCTTCGGATTCAACCGTGTCGAAGGGCTGGCGATTCGTCTCAGCGAAGAGCGCGATGAGGAAAATCAGCGCCGAAATCGGCATGATGAAACCGAACCACAGGCCGCCGAGCAGACCCGGCTGGCTTTGAAATTCAACCACGCGACCAAAACCCATCGTGCCCGGCGTCCCCGGGGCGTTCACCCAAAGGAACACGGGCAGCACTGCGAGCGTCATCGACAGTTCGTACGAGATCAGCTGCGCAGACGCGCGAACACTGCCGAGAAACGGGTATTTTGAATTCGAGGCCCAGCCCGCGAGAATCAGAGAGTAGACCCCCAGTGATGAAACGGCGAATACAGCCAGAATCCCGATGTCGATCGGGGCCAGCCCGAGCGGCACCACACTGCCATTCGCCGCGAGGTATGCTCCGAACGGAACCACCGTGACGGTCGTAAGCGCAGGAATCATTGCAAGGATCGGCGCGAGCACGAAGTAGAACTTGTTCACGTGATTCGGCAGCGAGTCTTCCTTGAACATCATCTTGCCGCCGTCGGCCATCACGTGAAACAGCCCGAGCCGTTGCAGGAAGCGGCCAACAAAAGGAATCCAGGCAACCCATGGAACGATGGCGCGATTTGGTCCTGGCCGATCCTGCACCCAGGCAGCGACCTTTCGCTCGGCCATCGAGCAAATGCCCGCGATGGGGAAGATCACCATGATCACGGCGAGACCTTTGATGAAGGCCTGCAGCACCGGAGGAAGGTTGAAGAAAAAATCGAACATCGAAGGTCAGTTCAACGAGTCGCGAGGAAAAAACGCACTGCTGTTAGCGCGAGGAGAATACAGGATCCAATCATGGCGACACGGCGGGCCCGGCCGGCTTGATCACGGTTGATTTTGCCCGACGTCGCGAGTTTTTCGAGCGAGCGAGGAAAGAGAAACAAGCCGTAGAAACCGATGGCCACTGCGATTCCATATTTTAGGAAAAACGGAATCACGAATTTACCGGCGTTGAAGGCCTGCCCGCCCCAGGCGTGGCGGCGACCGATACGCCCTTGAAGTGGAGCGTCTCACCTTCAATGAAGGGCAAATCCGCCCAAGCGCTGCCGTCGAGCAGCAAGCCCGTCTCTGGCAGGCTGGCGAATGTGACGGGCCCGAGATTTGGGATCTCCGCAGAAATGCTTTTCCACAAGCCCGGCAGATCGGCTGCCAGCGAACCGCCGCCAATCGCGGAGAGGAGCGACGTGAGAACCACCATGTCGTCCAACGCACCGACGACGCCCGGGACGGCCTTCTGAAATTTCTGAATCCGGAACTGCTGGTTCACGTACGTACCACTCTTCTCGAAGACCGTCAGAGTGGGAAAGACCACACGTGCGATCGCGGTTGTCGCGTTGACCTGCGTACCGAGGTAAATCACCGCCACCTTCGCGATCTGCGCCGCGGACAATCCCGCAGCCATCAGATCTTCTCCGAGGCTGATCACGACTTTGACCGTGCCGTTGTCGATCGCGGTCGCCAATGCGGAAAGGTTCTTGGTCGGCAGCGATTTCGTCAGACCGGTAACCAACGCTCCGCGCACATTAGGTGTCCGGTCAGCTGAAATCAGAATCCGATCACCTTGATCGACATGACTCACCAGATGCGCGGTCGCATCCAGCGCCGTCGCCAGCTTCTTCGTGGCGAACTGTTCTTCGACCGAACTGCGGCCCGAACCCACGATCGCCACGACACCTGCCGAAGCTTTGAAAATCTGCGCCGCCGCCGAAAGCGCTTCATCGCGCGTGCTGGCGACACCATTGACTTTAATGGCGTCGAGGCGATCCGCCGCTTTGACCTGCTGGTAAAGCAGTCGACCGCTGTCGGCCATCCAGTCGTCGTTCACCTCGTTGTTATGTCGCGGAGTGATGCGATAGATCACGCCTTCGCGTGACCAAATGACGGTGTTCGCGCCAACCGATGATTCGAGATCGATGCTGTTGGTCTGTTTGAGGAACCAAACGCGCATCTTGAAACGGAAATCCGAGCTGGTCAGCGCGCCCACCGGGCAGAGATCCACCGTATTCAAAGAATAGTTATTTGTGAGCTGCCTGCCGGGGAAGCAGGTCAGCGTGGAGTAGCTGCCGCGATCGATGAATCCGAGCACATCATCCTTCACGACCTCTTTGCAGAAACGGATGCAGCGGGAGCAAAGAATGCAGCGCTCGTCATCCAACGTGACGCGGGGCCCAAGCTGGGTGCGCTTGGGTTTGACGTTCTTCGGCTCGATGTAGCGCGAGTAACCACGGCCGTAGCCCGTCGCCTGTTCCTGGAGTTTGCACTCACCGGCTTGATCGCAGATCGGGCAATCGAGCGGATGATTGATCAGCAGAAATTCCATCACGCCTTCGCGACAGTCTTTCACCAGCGGCGTATTCGTCCGCACGTGCAGACCCGGACTCGCGTTCGTGCCACAACCAATCTGCGGACGTGGGATCCAATTGATCTTCTGTTTGCCCGTGGCGGGATCAATGACGGGAGCCTTCGTCGCAGGATCGACCGCCGGCATGCCCATTTCGATGAGACACATCCGGCAATTGCCGACCACCGACAGCTTGGGATGGTAGCAATAATGCGGCACATCCACGCCAACGAGGCGCGCCGCTTCAATCACGTTGGTACCCTTCGGCACAGCGATCTCCCGGCCGTCGATATTGACGGTCACAAGGTCAGGTTTGGGAGGAGCGATCATTGCTAAGAAAAAGGATTAGCCCACGGAAGACACGGAACACACTGATGATTCAATCCGAGTGGCATTCATTTCCGTGAGTTCTGGGTGTTCCGTGGGCGATAATAACTCAGACGAGTTCGAGGGCGCCGTCCGGTTTCGGCGTTTTCTTCGTTTCCGGGTAGTTTTTAAATTCGTCGCCGAACTTCGCGATGAAGCTCTGGGTTGGCCAGGAGCATGCCTCGCCAAAGGCGCAGATCGTGCGGCCTGGGATCTGGTCCGCGACGCTCTTCAACAGCGCCGCATCTTCATTTCGCGCGGTGCCGTGAACCATGCGCGTCGTGATCCGCTTCATCCACAACGAGCCTTCGCGGCACGGAGTGCACTGACCGCAGCTCTCGTGGGAATAGAACGCGTTAATGTTCGCGAGCGCTTCCACCATGTTGACGGAATCGTCCATGACGATCACGCCGCCGGAGCCGCCCATCGTGCCGATCATGCCGAGCGAATCGAAATCCATTGGGACATCTTCCACGCCCCAGTCGTAATCGACCATGTCTGCTCCGACCTTGCGCTTGCCCTTGAAGCGTTCGCCGAACCGCAGAATTTTCGCTGACGAACCGCCGGGGATCACTGCCTTGAGCGTACGTCCAGGGAGTGGACCGCCGCACACATCGTACAGCAGCTGACCCATCGTGATCTTGCCGCATTCAAATTCGTAGTACCCTGGACGCTGCACGTGTCCCGAGACACAGAAAATGCGCGTGCCCGTGTTGCCAGGCGTGCCGAGCTTGCCGTACGCCTCGCCGCCGAACTCGACGATGTACTTCACGTGGCACAGCGTCTCGAC
>JBDSPT010000133.1:0-4004 GCA_039930205.1 Opitutus sp.
TGACGATAATGGTGTCGCCCGCATTCAAACCTTCGCGGATGACTCGCTTGCCCTCAATGTTGGCACCGAGTTTCACGCTGCGATAGGCGACGGTGTTATCTTTGGCGACGGTGAGGACAAACTTCTGGCTTTGATCCGTGCCGATCGCGCGCTCGCTGATCAGCAGCGTGCGCTCAGGACTGCTAACCGGAAGGAGAACGCGGACGGACAGGCCGGGGAGGAGTTGACCTTCGGGATTCGCAAAAACCATCCGCAGCACGAGGCTGCCCGTCGCACGGTCGAGCCGGTTGTCCGCCGACTCAATATACCCGCGGTGCCCGAAACTGTTTTCGTCGCTTAACTGCATCGTCACCGGAACACGGCCGTTTTCGGTCTGGAGGCGGCCTTCGCGTGACAGTCGATTGAAGGTCAACACCGTGGCCTCATCGATGTCAGCATAGACGTAGACTTCGCCGTCAGACATCACGGTCGTGAGCAACGTGGCATTGCCGGGCGCACCGGAGACCAGATTGCCCGACGTCACATACGCCCGGCTCACCCGACCCTCGATCGGCGAACGGATCTCGGTGTATTCAAGATCCAAACGCGCGGTCGCCAGCGACGCTTCAGCGGCGAGTTGTTGCGCTCGCGCTTCGGCAAGGCGCGAAGTGCGCGTGTCCGCTTCCTCGACTGAAATCGCGTGCTCTGACAGCAGGCCGTCGGAGCGGCGCGCTTCGCGTTCGGCGATGCTCACGCGGACCTTCGCGCTTTCGACCTCGGCCGTGGCGAGATCGAATTGAGCCTGGTACCAGCGAGGATCGATGACGAAGAGCACGTCACCTTTGCGGACGCGTTGACCGGCCTGCAGGCGGACCTGATCAATGTGCCCCGAGACCCGCGGGCGAATTTCGACGCTCTCGATTGCTTCGACGCGGCCGAGCAACTCGCGTTGATCGATGATCGTGCGCTCTTCCACCGGGGCGACGGTGACCTTCGGAGCAGGCGCCGCCGCAGGAGCAGCGGACGACTTGTCGGCAGCAAATGCGCGCGAAGCGAAAAACGTCGCGCCGCTCGCGCCCAGGATAAGGACCGCAAGGGCCGAGAGCCGAAGGGCACGGGAGAAGCGGAACGAATGGCGGACGGCGGACGGCGTATTCGGGTGTGATGTCTTCATGGAAAAAGTCTGTGTGTGTCTGACCGAAGTGAGAGTAGTTGACTAGTTAGTAAACTTTATGACTCAAAAAATGGGCTATCCGGAAAGAATAGCCCAAAGGAAAGATCAGGAGACCGGTTGGAGACGCTTGGCGCCGAGGATGTCCATCGCGGTCTCTGGCAGGTCGCGAAGGTAACTCAGGTCATTGTGAATCCGTGCCTGGCCCAAACTGCCCTCGAACAAGGCGAACAGGCACTTCGCCTTCGCCGCCGCATCGCCTGCGGGCACGAGACCTTCGGCTTGGGCGTCACGAATCGCAGATTCGAAATATCGAGTCTGACGCTGCAGGATGTCCTGCACCTTTTCGCGGATCCCGTCGTCTTGGGTGCAAGTTTCGGAACCGACTGAGAAACAGGGGCATCCCAAGATCGCTCCCTGCTCCTTCTGCATGATCTCCTGGATGTCATGCGTGGCCTTGAAGAAATTCCGGATGCGCTCGAGCGGTGCGGTCGAGGCCGAGAAATAGCCATCCCACTTCGGCTTCCCACGGCTCTCCCAGCTCTCGTTGAGCGCGGCCACCGCTAGATCTGCCTTCGACTCAAAGAAATAATAGAAGCTGCCTTTTTTAACTCCCGCCTTCTCGCAGATGGCGTCGATCGTCACCACGCCATAGCTGCGCGACCAAATCAGGTCCAGCGCAGCAGCGAGCAGAAGCTCTTTGGCGTTACTTGTTCGTCCCATACCCCACGAATTGTTTACTATTTAGTAAACTACAAGAATTATTTTTCGTTGAGCTCGGGCAAACGGTTTGGCCCAGAGGAGTCCTTCGCGCTCACAACGCTCTGAAATTAAGGGAAAAGCGAAAGGCTTTTCGCCACTCAAAATACCCGGGCGAATTTTCATTCGAAGACGGTGCCGCGGAGAGCAAGGGTCCAGATCGCACTCCAGATCGGACTAATCCACCTCCTTCGTGTCATCCGGGACCGCCGTGTTCAAAACCAACCCGTAGAATCCCCCCGCTCTCGCGGCGGGCGACCGCCGCAGCAGGCGTTGTTAACTGCTCCGCACAAACCTAGAAAGTAACCGTCGACGTCCACTCCCCGTACGCGCTTCTCCAATACGCCACGTGGCGGTCACCACTGGCCCAATAAACCTGAAGCCCACCATTCCCGGGGATTTTAAACCACACGGGATGGAACCCACACCGCCAAGTCTTGGCGATGTCCCGCGTACCTCATCATCGGCGACCCCGACGGCTAACCGAAAATCGATCGCCTCGGCCAGACGAGTTTGTCACGCAATACGTGACAAACTCGATTGGCACGTTGCACGGACCTTGCGTTCGATCGCCGAGGTGAGCCGGGAAATCACGGCCGTTATCCTTACGATTTTCAGTCGTGGCGACGTCAGCTGCACCCACCTGCGACAACCACGTCCCGGGCTGAAAAGACGCGGAGCGGAAAGGCGGGTTTGTCACGTATTGCGTGACAAACCGGTTCGAGGGCCGCGGCGGTTCGACTTATTGAGTAGCGAGTGAGCGGCAGCCTTCCGAGGTATGAGGTGGAACGAGAGTCGTGAGTCGTCAGCGAGGGGCGCGGATTGGGCGGCGGGGACTTCAGACAGTCTTTTTCCTGATGGCTTGCGACGGGGCGAACGGAGCGCCTTGATGAACCTCCTGCATGAAATCTTTGCACTGCGCTGCGGTTGATCTGGGAGCCACGAGTGGACGCGTGATCGTTGGTACGTGGGCGAGAAACCGGCTCAAGTTGACCGAGATCCATCGTTTCCCGAACGCATTTCGTTCACTCGGTTCACACGATTACTGGGATATTCCCGGTCTCTGGCACGAGGTACAAACCGGTCTCCGCAAAGCTGCCGCGCAGTTTCCCGATCTCGTTTCCGTCGGTGTCGACACCTGGGGCGTCGACTACGTCTTGGTGAACGACGCGGGCCGCATGATATTTCCCCCGCACGCCTACCGTGATGCGCGCACGCAACCCGGTCTCAAGCGACTCGCGAATACCCGCGCCGCCCTCGAGCGAATCTACGCCGCCACCGGCATCGCGAACGTGTTCTACAACTCCAGTCTCCAACTCGCGGAGACGGTCGCGGAGTGTCCCGCCATCGAGGATCTCGCGACCCGGTGTCTTTTCCTCCCGGATTTTTTTAATTACCTGCTCTCCGGTCGAATGGAAAACGAGTTTACGATGGCGAGCACGACGCAGCTCATCGATGTGCATTCAACGGATTGGTCCCGGACCACACTCGATTACTTTAGGATCCCGACGCAGTGGTTCACGAAACCTGTCCTCGCCGGCACCAAGCTGGGCCGGGTGAAAAATCTCCCCGAGCTCAAACACGCGCAAGTCGTCGTCGTCCCAGGTCACGACACCGCAGCCGCGTACGACGCGATGCCGGCCGATCCCGCCGGCGGCGATTTGTTCATCAGCTCGGGCACGTGGTCCCTCGTTGGTTTTGAGAGCGATCAACCCGTGCTCGGCGCGGAAGCCCTGGCGTCAAGGATTTCCAATGAGCGCATCGGCGACGGGCGGTATCGTCCGCTCACCAACGTGATTGGACTTTGGTTACTGGAGCAGACACTGAAAGAATCAGCAGCCCGTCCTCGTACTGACGTCGAATGGACCAAGCTCATCCACGCGGCCGAAAAACTGCCGGCGCCGACCGTGCTGCTCGACGTTGCTGATCCGGCGTTCGGCAACCCGCCATCGATGCGTGCCGCGATTGATGCCCAGTTGAAGAGGAAGAAAGTCCCTCCCCCGAAAAACCTCGCGGGCTACATGCAGTTGATCTGTGCGTCGCTCGGACGTGGTCACGCGGACGCGATGCGCGTGTTCGAACGACTCGCGAATCG
>JBDSPT010000134.1:0-2966 GCA_039930205.1 Opitutus sp.
GGCGATCGATGGATCGTGCGTGATCTCACCACGCGAATCGAACGCGGTGACAAGATCGGCATTGTGGGACCAAACGGAGCGGGCAAGACGACGTTGCTGCGGTTGTTGTTGGGGCAGTTGCAGCCACAGGTGGGCACGATTGAGCAGGGCACGCGGCTGGAAGTGGTTTACTTCGATCAACTGCGCGCGCAGCTCGACGAAAACATGCGGGTGCAAGACGCGGTGGCGGACGGAAATGCCACCGTGACGATCAACGGTCGTAACCGTCACGTGATTTCGTATCTCGAAGATTTTTTGTTCGAACCGACCCGCGCTCGAACGCCCATCAAGGCGCTATCGGGCGGTGAACGAAATCGACTGCTGCTGGCGCGGCTGTTTACCAAGCCGTGCAACGTGCTGGTGTTGGACGAACCGACGAACGATCTCGACGCTGAGACGCTCGAGCTGCTGGAGGATTTGTTGGTGGAGTTCGGCGGGACCTTGCTGCTCGTGAGCCATGACCGCGCGTTTCTCAACGAAGTCTGCACGAGCCTGCTCGTGTTCGAAGGGGATGGCGTCGTGTCGGATTACACGGGTGGATACGATGACTGGCAGCGGGAGAAAGCGGTGCGAGCGGTGGCGGCGCTGGCCGCAGTGGACGCGGAGAAGCAGCGCTCAAGAATGGTGACGAGTGCGAGCGTCCCGGCAGCGAAGCCGAAGAAGCTCTCGAACAAAGAGCGCGCTGAACTCGAAGCCCTGCCGAAAAAGATCGAGTTACTCGAAAGCGAGCAGACGAAACTCACGGCGACCCTGGCCGATCCGACGTTTTTCAAGAAAGCAGGCGCCGAAGTGGCGAAGGCGACCGGACGCCTGCACGAGATCGAAGCGGAGCTGGCGACGGCCTATGCGCGCTGGGCGGAGTTGGAGTGATCGAGCGGGGCGGGTGAGTTGAACGCGGAGGACGCAGAGATCACGGAGAGGTCGTCACTGCGTCCATCAGTGCCGGATACACTTTCCCCTTGAAGTGCTCCAGGCACAAACCGGTGCCGCTCGCCATGGCCCTCTTCACCCAAACCGCTTCATCAAATCCTCGAGCCGCACGTCTGACATTGAGCTGACGAGCAGGTCGGCGTGCGAGAAGTCGTGGTGAGCGGTGGAGACGTTGGGTACGGCGACGGCCCAGAGGTGGGCGCGTTTCGCAGCGAGCGAGCCGGTGCGCGAATCTTCGAATGCGATGGCTTCGTGGCCGCGGAGGCCGAAGTGATTGAGCACAAGTTTGTACAGGTCCGGCTCCGGCTTCGGCGACGCGGCGTCTTCCCGACACGCGAGGAACTCGAAACGATCCCGCATTCCGACGCGCTCCAGGTGAGGCTCCACCCACGCGTGCTCTGAATTGGAAGCGAGGCCGATCCGCAGTTGCGCAGTCACGGCCGCGTCAAGGAGCTCCGTCACGCCCGGCAAAACTGGCTGAAGCCGCAGCAGTTCGTCTTTGATCGCACGACGTTCGACTTCGAGCGCGGCGCGATCGGCATGCGGGCTGAATCCGTGCCACGGATCGAACGCGTAATCCGCGTGACCCACGCTGCGGATGAAAACGGCCCGATCAAAAGTCACGCCGTGCGCCTCGTGAACCGCCCCGTACGAATCGATCAATGGAGTTTCGGTGTCGACGATCAGTCCGTCGAAATCAAATACGAGTGCCCGGATCATGCGGGGAGAACGGGTGAGGCGCGATGAGCGAACCGCGGCGGGGTCACGAGAGAATCCCCGTCGGCAAACCGTCGATGCTGCGCTGGTTCTTTTCCGCCCAGTAGGTCGCGAGGCCTTCCGGAGTTTTCCGGTGGGCCCAGTCGTTCAGCAGATGCCGATCGCTCTGGTATTCAAAGAGCGGGACAGCAAAACCGCACGAGGTCTGAACGCTCTCAACCTCGGCGACGATCAGTTGCCGTTCGCCGGGAACTTCGGTCCCGAAGAGCGGCCGAAGTTGCGCCCATTCCGCATCGCGGGGGTGAATCGACCGTCCGCTGCCGTAGACGCGCAGGATCAGGGGCGCACCTTCGAGCGAGCAAAACATGAACGTGATGCGGCCATTGTCGGCGAGATGAGCCGCGGTCTCGTTGCCGCTGCCGGTGCCGTCCAGATAGGCCACACGCCTGGCACCTAATACGCGGAAACAATCGAGGCCTTTCGGCGAAAGATTCACGCGACCCGTCGTTGGAGCGCTGGCGACGAAGAAGATCTTCTGGGCCGCGATGAATTCGCGATGGCTGGTGCTGAGCTCGGGGACGAATTTTGCCATGGGAAAGTGATGTTGGGTCAGAGGAGGACCACGAGACGATGAGATTTTATCCCGATCGAGGGTTCGCACGGGACGTGACGACGCGACGGCCCCGATGAACGCTTCGAGTGGGCGAGCCGCAGTGGCACTGACATTCTCGTTGGTGATTCGGATCGGACCACAGCGGGTATGCGGGTGTTTCGGCGGGGAATCCGACCGCGCTACCTACGGTGTCGATCCGGACGCCCGGCTCAGAACCACTTCTTTTTCCGCAGGTACATCACCATCGCGGTGGTCGACACGAATGTGAGGGCGAGCGCGTAGGTGTAACCATGGGCCGACTTCAGCTCGGGCATGTGCTCGAAGTTCATCCCATACCACGTTCCGATCAGCATCGCGGGGATGGTGAGCGCGGTAAGTGCGGTGAGAAATTTGATCCCTTCGTTCGCTTCGAATGCGGCTTTGTTGAGGTAAATGTCGAACGCCATCAACAAGCGTTCGTGGTAACTCTTCGCCGTTTCCTCGAGCCGGTTGAGATTGTCGCGCAGGTCGCGGAAGTACGGCAGCATGATCGGCCGGATCAGTTTGCTGTCACCGCGGGCGATGCGATCAATCAGGTCGCGCTGCGGCCGAACGATGGAGCGCAACCGGGCGAAGTCTCCGCGCACGTGCAGGATTTCGTTCACGAAATTCTCACCAGACCGCTTGG
>JBDSPT010000135.1:0-3726 GCA_039930205.1 Opitutus sp.
GGTCAGCCGTATTCGCTATGCCGTACGCTTCGCCCCAGCCCGGCTTCCAGTCCTCGTAGTTGATGCTGAGTCCGTGCGGTTTGTCATCGTAGCGGCGCAGATCCATCGCCGGAGCATCAGGCGACCACAGCCACACCCGCATTTCACCGGCCCTGCGCGCTCCGCCCAGAAGTTCAATCGACGCCGGATGCTTCTGCCAAAAATGCTTCAGCCCTACCGCAATTCCGCCAGACACGTCTCCGAGCAAGGCAAAGCCGTGAGCCCGTCGGCCATCGGTGACATGTAGCCACGATGCCGAAGCCGCATCTGTCCGCTTCGAAATCGTGAAGTTGTTCGCTCCAAGTTGCGTGAGTTTCGCATCCGACCAAAGCGGTACCGTCTGCAACGCGGCCGCCGCTTGAGGCGTGAGGCTGGTGCGATTCGGAACGCGACGACCCGCCAGATGCGCTTCGTAAAGTGCAGCGATTTCTCTGCCGGCTTGGGGCCGGTAGCCTGGCAGCATCTGTACGGGCTGGGCCCACAGGCCGTCATCCTCACCGCCGAGTCGGAGGTGTCGGTTGTGCACCTCCTCCGCAAAGGGAATCGTGAATGCCACCCCCAGCCCTTTGATGAAGTCTCGAGCGCCATCACCATCGAACACGAACGAGTGCACGATCCGCATCGGCGCCTTTCCTCGATGGAAGTACAGACGCACCGTGAACGGCAAAAACTCACGGGTACCAGTGGTGGATGCATGCACTCCTTCCAACCTGACGACGGCGCGCACCGGGCCTGACTGCTCCACCACCGCCGACCTCACGCGACTGGTAAACGGTTCGTAGCGCAGGACGCCCGCTGCTTCGAATTCCTCGCGGTTCTCGAGCGACGCGATGAGCCGGGCGTCTCTAGCCACCACCCTTTCTCCCATCGAGAGCGCTTCAAACAGAAACGTCCCGCTTCTTCTGATACGACAGGACAGCCCCCCTGTATCAATCGTAATACCATCAACCGTTTCGACGACACGAACCGGATCCGGCACGGGTTCACTCGTGCCGATCGCCAGCTCAATGGGGCCGCGGGTGTCAGCTTCGGCGACCATCGCGTGCCCCGACCATTTGATCGAGCCATCGGGCCAGGTGGCCATCGTCCACGTTTGAATCGGCACGGCTTTCCCATCGTTCGTACGTGCGCTGATGGAGTCCGTTGTCTGCAACTTTCCCTTCGGCCACGGCACGCCCCAACTCACGCTTTGCGGCGCCGCGGGCGATGCGCCATCGAGCCAATTGACGGCAACCGAATCCGACGTCGCGCCGTACGAGCGCGCGAGCACAAGGATCAAACCGGCGGCGACCGCGACGACTTTCCTGAACTGACGGCAAGCGACGAGTTTCATGTGGGGTAAGGGTTCTTGAAGCCGAGGCGCATCACGCCGGCGATGAAGCCTTCATAATCCGTGCCATAATGCCGACGTAGCACGATCGTCGTCACCTCGTCTAGTGGACGCTCTTGGGGAACGCGTACAATGTATAGAACGCTTCGAACCCGGCACCGTCGACTCCCCATAGGTCGCGCCCTGCGACAGTCAGATGGTAAACCCGCGCCGTTTGGTCCGGATGAACCGTCGGTTGCTCGGTTTTGGTGAGCACCACCCGAACAGTCTTTCGATCCGACGAAAGCTCCACTCGCGTGATGGCCTCCGGGTGTTCGTCGAGTTCGGGCGAACCATAATCGGGCGCATCGCGATACGTCCACGACGTGATTCCAAGCGTCGCGCGAATCGCTGCTTCACTCAAAGTCGACGGCATCAGCGTGGTAAACGTGATGTCGAATCCATCGGGCGCTGCCGTCACATGGTGAATCGCCGGTGCAATCGTTTTCCCGTCCCAAGTGATCCGTTGCAGACTTGCGACGCGTCCGCCTTTCGCCTGCCAGCCACGCCCGGTTTGGCCGAGGAGCAAACTTCCGTCCGGCAGGAACACAGGACGCATGATGCCCGACTGAAGATCGTTCGAGAAGGGAATCACCACCCCTTGCTCCTGCTCGCCCACCTTCTCGATGATAACCCGCATCAGATCAGACTGGGTCTGATCACCAATGAACATCTCACCGGCAAATGGGCCGAACTTCCCGCCCGTCGTATCCCAAACCGGATTACCCGGCGAGTTGGCCAGCCGGCTTTGCGGGAACAGCACCACCGGCTTTTCCCGTGTCGCCTTTACGGCGTCCCATCGAATCTCCGGCGATGCGGGGGTCATCTTGGGCCGATCGACCAGACCGGCAGGATGCCCGTAAAATGCGCCGCGCTTCAGCAGGAACAGTTTTGAAGTCGCCACGTACTCGCCCTGATTATCCGCGTACCACACGCGTCCATCCGGTGAGACGCCCAATCCCGCGGGGCTCCGCAATCCATCGGCCCAAGGTTCGAAACCTCCCTGCGCCGGCACATGCACAGCCCAGCCACGATAGCCTCCACTCGTGCCCATGTACTTCCCCCCTGCCATGTACTCGTACCCGAGCGGAGCCGAATCATTGAGGTTCAGCGTGACGAAGTAGCCGCCCTGCCCATCCGCCACCGGTCCATGCATGTAAGCGTGATAGTTCCCGGTGTAGGTGAACTGGTCCATCATCGTATCGAAATTGTCGGCACGACCGTCTCCGTTGGTATCGGTGATGCGCGTCAACTCGGCCTTTTGTCCGACGACGAGCCGAAGCCCATGCTCGTCCTCCACCTGCACCCCGAGCCCGTCGAAAAGGCCTTCGGCGAACAGCTGCCATTCCCCCTTCTCCAAGCGCCAGATCCCGGCTGTTCGTGTCGCGACCACGATCGTCCCATCTGGCGCCACCGCAATTCCAAGCGGCTCAAACAACTGCTCACGACCGAAGTTATCCTTTGGGCCAAGGTACGTCTGCGCCGTGTATCCCCCGGGGAGTTTCGAATTCGACGGCTCAATCACGAGCGGCTGGCGCTCGTAATTGAACGTCGAAGACGCGGGCGCCGGCCGCCACACCCCCTGCGCAACCGTGAGCCCGCCCACGGCAGAAACTCCGCGGTACTTCCCGGCGGGCAGCGTCCACTTCCCGTTTTCCAGTCGACCCGCTGTCACCTTCAGCTGCCCCAACACCGCCTCGTTGACGGCGAAACTCTGCGCCGTCGCGAACTCGCCATCGATGAACACCGTGACCTTGCCGTCCGCCGCGATGCCGGTTCGCACCGCGATCACGTTCTTTCCCACCCGGTATTTGAATGACGGTGACGCTTCCGGATTGGCGGAATCACGGCTGTAGCCGAGAAACTGCGAATCGATGTCCGCTAGTCGTGTCGTCTGGTCGATGGGACTGTTCAGCATCTCACGGATTGTGCCGCCGTCGCGGAACTTCGGATCCTTGAACGAAAAATCGATGCGCTGGCCGCTGGCATTGAGCGGCGCGAGCAGCACGCCCGATTCGCCCAACTCGATCTCGCGGCTCTCGAACCCCGGTTTAAATCCACCACCGCCCCGGTTCAGATACTCCCCCGTCGCATCGATGAATCCGCCCTGCCAAATTTTCGCGATCGCGAGCACTCGAGGATCGAAGCTGTAGTTGATGCCGTTGGGCTGCGCGATGTGGATGGCGCGCCCCGACACTCCTTCCATCGGCCCGCGCTGGATCCGCACCGTCTTGCTGACGAGCAATTGCAGTCGATCCATCATCGGATCGTAATTCTTCGGTCCCGTTTGCTCAACCAGCCGGATCACCGGCCCCTGA
>JBDSPT010000136.1:0-8346 GCA_039930205.1 Opitutus sp.
GGCACCGCCCCGACGGTTGCGACCGACTCGACAGCGGGCACTCCTCCGGGCTGGGTCGCAGTTGAGCTTGTGGGACCATTCCAGGGCTACGTCGCCAACAAAGACATGCTGAAGAGTCTGGATGTGAAGAAAGGCTCGCAGATACGAATGGGAGCCAAGGCCGAGGCCGCCGTGCTCACGACGATGGAAGCAGGAGACAAGGTCGAGATCACGGGTCTGATGGGCAAGTGGACCCAAGTCCGAGTGGACAAACGTCTGGTCGGCTACGTTCATACCGGAAATGCGCCCGCGGCAAATGCTCCGTCATCGCGTCCCGGCGCTGTATCCACGCCGATGTCACCGCCGCCCGTTCCCGCGACCGCCTACGGTGTGACCACCGCCGGCAGACCCGCGCCGCATGTCAACCTCACTGAATCGAGTGGTGTGAGCCTGCCGCGATTGCTGGCGGGCAAGTTTGTCTCGACCCGAAGCGCATTCAAACCGCGCCGACCCTACGACTGGGCACTCAACGACGACGCCGGCAAGCGGTATGCATTCCTCGATATCAGCAAGCTCCTCCTCACCGAACAAATCGAGAGCTACATCGATCATTCTGTTGTCGTCTTCGGATCGGCGAAGGCGATTCCAGGATCCAAGGATTTCGTGATCGAAGTTGAGAGTCTGCAATTGAAATAAACCACGACGCCCCCGCCTCGTTCTCTAGGTACGAAATTCAGCATGGTCCTAATCGACGGAAATAAAATTGCGGCCTCGATTGTCGCCGAACTGAAGACAGAAGTCGCCGCGATCACCGGTCGAAAACCCTGCCTGGCGCTGGTCCGGATCGGCGAGGATCCGGCATCGGTTTCTTACGTTCGCAAGAAAGACCAGACGGCGGCCGAGATCGGGATCACCAGCCGCCTCATCCTTCCGCCCGTCACGATCACGCAGAACGATCTTTTCACGCTCATCGACGGGTTGAATGCAGACGATACGGTCGACGGTATTCTGGTCCAATCGCCGATGCCGAAGCAGATCAACGAACTCGCTGTATTTCGTCGGCTCTCGCCGGACAAGGACGTCGACGGACTCGGCACGATGAATCTCGGCAAAGTCGCACAGGATGATGATACGGGGTTTGTGTCGTGCACGCCGGCCGGGATCATGGAACTCCTGGCGCGCAGCGGAGTGGATCTGAAAGGCAAACACGTCGTGATCCTCGGTCGGAGCTTGCTGGTCGGAAAGCCGGTTGCGCTTCTCGCGTTGCAAAAGAGAGCGGGCGCGAACGGCACGGTCACCGTCTGCCACTCGGGCACAAGCAACATGGCCGCGTTGACCCTTCAAGCTGATGTCTTGATCGCGGCGATCGGTCGCGCAGATTTTGTGACCGCCGCCATGGTCAAACCCGGCGCAGTCGTCATCGATGTTGGCATCAATCGCGTGGCCGACGCCTCCAAGAAATCGGGGTATCGACTAACTGGCGACGTCCACTTCCCTTCCGTATCGCCACTCACCTGCCAAATCACTCCGGTGCCGGGGGGCGTCGGACCGATGACCGTGGCCATGTTGATGAAGAATACGGTCAAGGCGCACCGTCAACGCCGCTAGCGCTGGCTTGATCCCGCGGCGCGAACCGTTTTCTCTAAGTCGAATGGCCGCCCCCACCATCCTTGTCGTTGATGACCAGCCGATCAATGTTCAGCTGCTCAAACGCAAATTGGAGCGGGAAGGCATTGAAGTTATGGCAGCCTACAACGGGGCTGAGGCACTCGAGCTCGTCAAGACGACGAAGCCGGATCTGATTCTGCTGGATGTGATGATGCCGGACATGGATGGCATCGAGGTCTGCCAACGTCTCCAGGCGGACGAAGCCACCCGATCGATCCCCGTCATCTTCGTCACTGCTCGCACTTCGAAGGAAGGTAAGATCGAAGGCCTCGGTGTCGGCGCCGTGGATTACATCACCAAGCCGATCGACCTGGACGAAACCCTTGCCCGTGTGCAGACCCAACTGCGTTTCGTGGCAATCAACCGGGAAATGATCGACCTGCAGCGGCGATTGGTCGAAGCACGCCGCTCCGCGACGATCGGAGCTGTGACGCAGGGGATCGCTCACAACCTCAACAACCTGCTGGGCGTCGTGATCGGCTATCTCGATCTGATCAAGGCGTACTACGACAAACCGGAACAGGTGAAAAAGAACGCGACGCATGTGGAGGAAGCCGTCCATCGCATCGTCTCGATCATCAAACAACTCAGCTCACTCGTGGTTAAATCACGGCCGCCCAGTCTGAAGGGCAATCTGCCGCGTCTGCTCGAGAGCAGTATCCAGCGATTCCGGACGGAGTACAAACTGACGGCGCCGGTCACGATCGAGAACCCACTGGGCGAACTGCTCTTCGATACCAACTACGAAGTTTTCGAGGAAGTTGTATCCAAGATTCTGATTAACGCTTGGGAAGCGTACGACAACCGGCCGACGGACCCGCGTCCGATCACGATCAGCACGCGGCTGCTTGATCGCCCCGAGGAAGGAAAAGTGCTCGAGCTACGGATCGAAGATTCAGGCCGAGGACTCGACGACGAAATCCGCGATCACATTTTCGAGCCCTTCATCAGTTCAAAACACACGGTCGGCGTCGGTATGGGTTTAACGGTGGCCCGGCACGCTCTCCGCAATCTGGGCGGCGAAGTGATTGTGACGGATCGGGAGGGGGGCGGCGCCACGGTGATCCTCACGCATCCGGTCGAAACGCGGCGTTCGAAGAAGAACTCGGATGACTAGAATCGCGTTTCTGGGGTCTGGAAACATGGCGGCGGCCATGGTCGATGGCCTGCTGGCGCAGTCTCCTTCAGACCGGCCAAATCTCATTTGCTTCAGTGCCTCGGGTAAAACTTCCGCGGCACTCTCCGCCCGTACGGGAATTCAGCACGCAACGAGCTTGGACGATCTGATCACCTCAGCCGAGGTGGTGGTGATCGCGTTCAAGCCCCAGCATCTCGCGTCGGCTGATCCTCGGCTTACAACATTGACGCAGGGCAAGCTGGTGATGTCCGTTCTGGCCGGGAAGCGCCTCGAGCGCCTCGCTGAAACGTTTTCCGCTGCTCGTAACGTGGTTCGAACGATGCCGAACACTCCTTCGGCGATTGGTGCCGGGATCACACCCTACTGCGCGCTTAAACCTCTCTCGTCCGCAGATCGGGGGATCGTGGAAAAGATTCTGACCGCCTGTGGGCAGCATCTGGAGATTGGCGAAGAGCACATGAACGCCGTAACGGCGCTTAGCGGAGGAGGCCCGGCGTTCCTCTTCGAATTTGTGGCGGCACTCCGCGACGCCGGCATTGCGGCGCATCTGCCCGCCGAGGTTTCAAATCGATTAGCCGTCCAGACGGTGCTGGGAGCGGCGAAACTTCTCGATCATCGACGAGTCGACCCGGAAGCACTGCGTAATCAAGTGACCTCACCCAACGGCACCACGCTGGCGGGGTTGAGTCGAATGAGCGCTGGCAACTTCCGCGGAGTGCTTCGCGAGACGATTCTCGCCGCACAGGCACGAGCGGCCGAGTTGTCGCAAGGCTAACCCAACATCTACTTGGATTGTCGCGGCGCGCGCTGCGCTATTTTCCCAGGATGCTATCGAGCAAGCCGGTTTTCTCCAGAGCTGAGTTGAGGAGTGCCTTCCGAAGTTCAGACGTATCGGTTTTCGCCAAGGTTCCGCCAACTTTGATGGGGACTGAAAACGCCGCATATCCCAGCGCGTCCTGCTTCGTATCCAATAATCCAGCTCGCTTAAGCAAATCTGCCAGCTGACCGCGAGCGCCCAGGCTAAGTTGAAGAGCGAGTGGCTGGGCGAGAACGGAGAGTCCTTCGCTGTATTTGATCCCGCCAGCGCCGGTTAACCGTACTTCCGGCGAGATGAGCGTAAAATCCTTCAGCACCATGTTGAGATCCGTGCCTCGCGACGCGGTGACGTTCAGCTGATCGAACGGGATCTCCGAAAGCGCTTTGGCGATGTCGGTGAGGATCTGAGTCTTGTTCGCGTAATCCGCGTATTCTTTTTTGCCCGTGACGGCACCCAGAAGTCCTCCAATCGCTGCCACCGTGGTCTGGGTTTTCTGAACCTTGTCCGTCATGTCAGCAGACAGCGCCCGGAAAATTCCACTCTTGGCAGTGACCTGCACGTCACCACGTGAACGTTCCGCGACGTCCATGAGGTTTGCGCCGCTGCCCGAGAACTTGCTGTTGAGATTCACCTTCGCGTCGACCGTCGGCAGCTTCGCGGGATCCAAAGCCTGAAACGCTATCTTCGTGTCGAAGTTCGTCACAGCCAGATCACCGGCGAGCGCGTACGGTTGTTTTGCCTTCGGGTCAAAACTCAGTCCAGCGCCGAGCTTCATATCGCTCTCCGGACCAAACACCGCCCGAACATTGTCGAGCTTGAGAGCCGACGGTTCCAACCGGAAAGTTCCACCCACATCAGAGACCTCAGCTGTACCGCCGTAGATCACCTTTTTCAGCGCCAGCGTAACCTGCCCGCTGAGCTTGCCCCAGAAAGGTTCTGTATCCGGACCTTCTTTACGCTTCGACTGTTTCGGATCGCCCGGTGGAATCAGGAGCGCGAGCAACTTAACGTCTTCGATCACGACCCGTTCACTCGAGAGTCGGGCATCGATGGTCGAACCGGCCGGCGTGGAAGTCATGGTTCCCGCGAGCAGCAAATCCGACTTGCGTCCTTCCAGCTCGAACAGGATGGGCGCAGTGAAGGTCGTCAGTCCAGCAGCTGTCTTACCTGCCCGAACCTCGGCTGTGATCGCAGGAAGCGCTTTTTTCCCGACCGCAACCAGCCCCGTTACCAAAAGCTTGGATTCGATGGCGGTCGCCACGCCTGCGCTCGCGCTGAAGTCTCCCCGGGCCGTTCCAGCAGACAACTGGAACTGGCCTGCGGCCAATGGTTGCCCTGACCACGCGGGCAAATCTGCATTCCAGCTGCCGGTCGCTTTCGTCTCGGCATCTTTTCCGCTGAGTCGACCGGCTTTCGCGTTCATCGAAAGCAGCGTCTGACCTTTGCTCTTCGCTGTAAGGCTGACGACTTGAGCCTGCCAGCCGGCGGGTGTGTAGTCCGCGGACGCATCAAGCGCGATGTCGACTTGGGCGAGCATCGGTTTGCCGGCGTTCGCAACATTCACCCCGGCCGCGGTCAGCGGTGTCTTCGCTCGAAGCGCCAATCCGCCTTCGCGTGCACTTGCAACAAACTCACCGCGTAGATCTCCTCCCGTTACCTCGATCTCTCCCGTAAACGGGCGTGCCCAACCAATCGGAAGTCCCGTGAGCGAGATGCCCACTAAATCCTGAGCCGGGTCAGCGACGCGGAGTTCGCCGGTGCCGAAGTTGAATTCGAACGACTGAAGCGAACGGACGGTAGCTAGGGGTGCGGCTCCATTGACGGTACCGTTTAGTCGCTCAACCCGGATTGAGTTAGCGTGCTGCAAGACGTCGAAATCCGCTTTCACTTTCATCGTCCCGACCGCCGAAAGCTCAGGCTTGAGCACCTCCAGCCGGCTGGCAGAGGCGTCGAGCTGACCGCTCGCATGAATTTCTTTGAATGTTGTCCCCGTTTCGAAATTACCGCTGCCGGTTGCTTCGAAAGTCGGAAGGGTCGGTCCGAGAGCAAACGGAGCCAGGTCAGTGTCATGAACATCCAGCTTCCACGTCCCGGCGATCTGTGACTTTACGCTTACCAAATCAGCGCGTATGTCGGCCAATTGTTTGGCCGCCCCAACCAGAAGCAGGGCGTAGGACTCGCCTGCTGGATTACGGCTGACCGTAATGTTGATGGTCAAAGACGCGCCCTGTGGAAGCTCAGGTCCCTTCGCCTTCGCATCGGCGACCAACCCGAGTCGATCAAACGATCTCGGCGTGTCCATCGCGGCCTTGATTGTGCCTTGGATGGCAAGCGAGCCGCCGTCGGGCTTGGTTGCTCCGGCATCGATGGCGAATGAGCCTTCGCGCCCGGCGGCGAGACCACCACCGCGAATAACCACGCGTATGCGACTGCTACCCTTCCCGACTGAGTCGGGCAGGATAACGTCACCCTCGAGTTCCACGCCGTCGAGACTCAGATCGACCGGCAAATGCAAATCAGCGAAGACGCCACGAAAGTTCGAGTTAGCCGACGGGACCGCTACCGCGTCCGCCGCCTGGGCGGTCGGAATCAGGGAAAATTCGCGAGATGATCCGGATCGCGCTACTTGCGCCTTTGTACCCTTGGCGACGCTCTCGGTCAGACTTTTGGCATGGGTCAAATCCAAGGTCCACCCTCTCGCGACCAAACTCTTGATCAGCACCTGCTGGCTCAGGCCGGCCTTCACGACCGGCAAGTCAACATCGAGACTTGGCAGCGTCAGCACAGCGCCGTCCGAAACTGCGCGAAGCCCTCGAATCTCGACGCGCTGAAATCCGGCTGACACAGAACCCAACGTTGCATTGAGCTCGGGTCGGGTCGCCAGCGCTCGCCGCGCGGCCCAGGTTTGAACGGAAGAATTGAATGCAAGCAGGGCAGCCACCAGCAGCAAAACTGCGAGGGCGACCAGGCAAAGACCAACAACACGAGCGGCTCTCATTAACGGTGAAATGACAGTGCGAATCTCCGCAAGTTGCGAATTATCATTGCGAGATAAAACAAGTGGCCGCTCTCAACATCCCCCCGTGGCGACGATGGAGCGGCCGCACCCCAGCAAAACAGTCGAAGTCTATTCGGCAAACAATGCGTCGCTCAAACCCATTGCCTGCCGAACGGTCGCGATCGCGACATTGTAATTGTAATACGCCTGCACCTGGTTGCTGCGCGCTGTCGTGAGCTCCACCTGTGCTTGCAGCACGTCGAGTTGAGTTCCCGTGCCGGCGCTGTACCGGGCATTGGCCAGCCGAACCGCCTCTTCCGCCTGCTCGACAACGCGCTTGGAAGCCTCGACGAGTTCCGTCGCCTCCTGCCAGGAGGAGAACGCACGGCGAACTTGAACGTCAGTTGCCAGCTCGAATTCCACCAAGGTAAGCTTGGTTTGCTCTACAATCGAACGCGCCTGCGCGACTCGTCCCGCGGTCGCGCGCCCATCGAAAATCGCCCACCGCGATTGCAGTCCGACAAACAAGCCCTCGCGAGAACCACCGAATGAATTCGTCGAGCCCTTCCGAAGATCCCAACCACCCACGACGCTCACGTTGGGATAACGCCCCGATCGCGCCGTCGTCACGCTTTGCTCGCTCGCTTCCGACAGCTTCACGAGACGCTGTAACTCTGGGCGGTTCGACCGAGCGGCCGAGGTGGCTGAAGCGAGTTCGAAGCTAACCGGAGTGTACTCGAGATTCCCGACCACTTCGGGTCCACTCTCCAACGAATCTGTGCGGCGCGTCGTAAGTCCCATCGCCTGACGCAGACCCTCGATCGCCAAACGATACGTGTTTCGGGCTGATATCAAAGGCGTGCGTGCGTTCGCCACGGCGACTTCGCCGCGCAAACGTTCGAAGCCGGACACCGTTCCTGCCTCGAATCGATCCGTCGTGGTCTTTAGCTGCTGCTCCAGAAGTCGGAGGTTCTCCTCCTGCACCGTGATGCGATCACGCGCGAGCAAGACGTCGAAGTAGGCCGTCCGGACCTGCAAGAGCGCCTGGTTGATCACACCTTTGAGGTCGAGCAACGCGGCTTCGCGCACGAGTTGGGTACTCTTGATGGCTGAACGAATTCCCCCACCAGCATAGATCGCCTGGCTCGCGGTCAGACCGAGCGACCAAGCATGATTGCTGGGTGGGTTGGACGACGAAATCTCTTTTTCGTTGTACTGATATCCCCCGTCGAGACCGACGTTGGGTATCGCACGGGCAGAGACTTCGATAATGACGCCTTCTTGTTCGCGGATGCGTTCGCGTGCCTGACGAATGGCGAAGTTATGCTCCAACGCATAGCCGATCGCCGTTTTCAAATCGATCGACTCGGGCTCCGGTACAGGTGCCGGTTGGGCCAGCGCCACGAAGGGCGCCATGGCCGATATCGCCAGCAAGCGAGAGAGGAATGAGCGTGAATTCATGTTATTTCGCGAAGGTTTGGGCCGGAGCGAGGGCGTGTGGTGCGGTCGCAGGGACAGACGCACGAGCCCGAGAGTGGTCGCGCGCAATGAGGACATAAAACGCCGGAACGACATAAAGCGTGAAGACCGTACCGACCGCCATACCCACGACGAGGACCCATCCGATGCTGTTACGGGCAGCGGCACCGGGTCCCGTCACGAAGATCAGCATCAAGTGACCGAATACGGTCGCGGCCGAAGTCATCAACACGGGCCGGAGACGAGTCGCTGATGCGCGACGGATTG
>JBDSPT010000137.1:0-6892 GCA_039930205.1 Opitutus sp.
ACGCTCATGCCTACGACGACGGTGCGCTGCGCGCCCATGAGTTTCAACGGCTTCGTCTCGGAGCTGTGCAGGGCCACAATCTGGGTCTCATCGTGAATGCCGGGCACGGGATCAATTACGTGAATATCAGCGAAGTTCGAACGCTGCCGCATCTTCACGAGTTGAACATCGGCCATAGTATCGTGAGCCGTGCGCTTTTCACCGGAGTCGAAGAGGCCGTGCGCGAGATGAAGCAGCGCATCAACTTTTGATCGGTCAGACGTATGGCATTCGACATCCAACTCCCTCCCGGCGGCGTGCTCATCGGTCTCGGAGCAGACATCATCGAGATTTCTCGGATCAAGAGTGTTCTTCTGCGAACCGGCGATCGATTCACCGAGCGGATCCTGACCGAGGAAGAACGCGCGTACTGTTCGACCATGGCGCATCCCGAAAAACACATCGCGGCACGATTCGCGGCGAAGGAAGCCGTCTCGAAGTGTTTCACGACGGGAATCGGCGCGGAGCTTGGCTGGAAGTCAGTCTCGGTCTATCACGGCCCACGGCATCAGCCGCTCGTTCGCCTGGACGAGAAAGGATCAAAGCTACTCGCTCATGTCGGCGCGACTCAAGTCTTGCTCACGTTGTCACACACGGAGAACTACGCGATGGCGGTTGCCGCGCTCGTTCGCGCTTAAATTCGCCGATGGACGAGACAGAAGATAACGTGACACCCGTTCCGCGTTCGCGTCTGTCCAAGACCCCTTCGTGGATCACGCTCGGGTTTTTTCTCGGAGCGTTGTTCGTCTGGACCTTGCCACGGGAAGAGAAGTCCACGGGCCCAACTATTTCCCCGGCTCCTGCCAAGGTCGTTCAGCTCGAGCGTCCCAAGCTGACAGAGGTGGAGGCAGTATTCTCGGAATGGGAGCGATTTGCCGTCTGGAAAAGCAATCTCACGCAGATCGCACTTTGGGATACGGAAAAGCGGGCGTATTCGATCTATTATGAAGTCCTTCGACAGAACGATGAGTTCTACTTTCGCTCCATTCCGCAGCTGACGCGGCCGCTGCTCACACGCGGAGTTCCCGCGGAGGCTCCGCTCCAGTTTGCTGAGACGGAGGAGTCACGGCGGGCGTGGATCGAACACGGTCAGTTCGAGCCACGTGCCGAGCCCGGCACTCCACGCCAGTAACCCCTCATTGTTGGCGCCATGATTCCCGAATCTCATCCGATTTTGAGCTGCGAGGCCGCAGCCGCGCTGGAGCAGGAACTTTTTGCGGGGGACGAAGAAAAAGAGTGGGTGGCGATGCAGCGCGCGGGCCAGGCCATCGGCGCCGCGATCATGGCCGACGCACTCGAGATCGGCGGACTGGCAGCGGAAAGCCGGCTGCTCGTATTGGTGGGCAAAGGACACAATGGCGGCGATGCGATGATTGCGGCTCAAACGATCTTGCGGGAACGGCCGCGCGCCTGCGCGGAGTTGATGTTTGTGCTGGGTGAACGCTCGCTCCGACCGCTCGCCATGCGAGCTCGACGCGAGCTGACGCATGCCTTTGGCGGGCGGGTTCGGGTGGTCGCCCTCAGGCAGCTCGGCGAACAGTACGACCTGTGCCTCGACGGGGTCTTCGGCTTTAAGTTCCGTCCACCGATCCAGCCGGCCGTGCAGGATGTGTTTGATCGAGTAAACCGAATCCCGATTTCGTTACGCGCCGCCGTCGATCTTCCGAGCGGGGGACGGTTCAAGGCCGACTTCACCTATGCCACGGGAGCAGTGAAGGCCGATGCGCTGGAGACAGCGCTCACGGGCCGATTGAGGTATTTGGATCTTGGATTCTTTCGCGGGGTGGTCGCTGGAAACCGCCGTGGGTTGACGGCGGGTATCCTGGCACCGTTGGCCGCATTGCGATCTCCGCGCAGCGACAAACGTGATTACGGCCATCTGTTCGTCATGGGTGGATCCCGGAGTTATCCCGGAGCGGTGCTGATGTCGGTGATGGCCGCGCTTCGCAGCGGCGTTGGTTTGCTGACGGCATTTGTACCGGAGTCGCTGGCGGCGGCCTATGCAGCACGGCTGCCGGAAGCCATGTGGGTGGGTTGTCCCGAGACGCCCGACGGTGGGCTCGCGCTTGAAGGATTGCATCTGATGCGAGCACGAATGGAGCGAGCCTCGGCTTGGGTGGTCGGTCCCGGCCTCGGTCGTGAGCCCGAAACGCTCGCGCTCGTTTCGACACTCGGGAAGATCTCGGGTGCACCGGTGCTGCTGGATGCCGACGCGTTGCAGAGCGTGGTGATCGATGCGTCCCGGGCGCCTCTGGTTCTCACCCCTCACGCCGGCGAGTTTGAGCGCATCAGCGGCACGTTGTCGCTCAATGAATTCACCGCGAAGACCGGAGCGGTGGTCGTAAAGAAAGGACCGGTGACGGAAATCGCGGGCGGCGGTTCTTCGATCAGCGGTGAGCCGTCGGAATGCGACGTAACGTACGCTTCGTTTTTCGGTGGACCGGTTCTGGCCCGCGGCGGCAGCGGTGATTTGCTCGCGGGCCTGATTGGCGGACTGCTCGCACAAACTCCGGCAGATCGATTGCTCGCGGCCGCGCGCGGAGCAGTTTGGCATGGGCTGGCGGCGGATCTGTTGGCGCGGAGTCATGGTCAGGTGGCAGTGAAGACCACACAGCTCGTCGAATTTCTGCCAGTCGTGCTGCGACAGCTCGGCCGGACCTGAGGCGCCATCTCACGTAGACAGCGCGCGCGCTTCGGATGGCGTCATCTCCCGACTCGGTGGTCCGCGTCCTTCACTGTCATCTGCCAAAATTTGGTCGCGGCAGCGAAGGGCGCCACCAAGTTGAAGTCATGACCAGCGCAATGACGGAGCGGCAGGCGTTTCTCGTGTTGAATGCGCTGCCGAATATTGGTCCCGTTACGCTGAATCGACTGCTGGAGGAACTCGGGGGCGATCCGCGGACCGTGCTCGAAACCGGCGCAGATCGTCTGGGCCGCGTGAAGGGGGTCGGCCCGGTGATCACTGCGACGATCGCCGCGTGGCGGGAGCACTTCAACCTGGAGCGGGAAGAGGAACGGATGGCGAAGAGCGGGGCCGATTTCATCACGAGTCGCGATTTGGATTATCCCAAGCTCCTCAAGGAAATTCACGACCCGCCCATCGGCCTGTATCGAAAAGGCCGATATCAGTTTGAGCACCCTTGCATTGCGATCGTCGGTTCGCGGCGCACCACGCTCTACGGGCAGGCCACGGCCAAGAAGTTGGGCGCAGAACTTGCGCGGCTTGGATTCTGCATTGTGAGTGGACTGGCGCGGGGCATCGATACGGCGGCGCACGAAGGTGCCTTGTCGGTCGGCGGCAAGACGGCGGGCGTCGTCGGATGCGGAATCGACATCATCTATCCGCCCGAGAATCTGGATCTGTATCGTCGAATCGAAGCGGAAGGCGCGGTGTTGTCCGAATTTCCGTTCGGTCGGCGTGCCGATCGACAAAGTTTCCCCATGCGCAACCGGGTGGTGGCGGGAATGTGCGAGGCGATTATTGTGGTTGAAACAGACGTGAGTGGCGGCGCCATGATCACAGCGCGATTCGCGGGAGAGCTGGGCCGTTTGATCTTCGCGGTGCCGGGCCGAATCGATCAGCCGACGAGCGCCGGCTGTCATCAGCTGATTCGCGATGGCGCCACGTTGCTGACCAGCGTGGACGACGTCCTGTCTGAGCTGAACTATCTTGATGGTCTTCGTCCGCAACCGATCGCTGAGCCGTCGGCCACGCGACTGGGAGGACCCAGGATGCCGTCCCATAATTTAACGCCGGACGAAGCGGCGGTGTGGGCGTGTTTCGCCGGCGGTGAAATCGTCACGTCTGACTCGGTTGTCAGAGGAACGGGGCTTTCGTCACCACAAGTCTCCGCGGCGTTGATGATGCTCGAGCTGAAGCGGCTTGTGGGCAAGCGGAGCGACGGGGCCTTCGAAGCGCGGGCTTAAGCCGGAATGATGCAGTTGGACAGAAACCTTCTCGTGAAATTGGAAACGCACGGTGCTTTCGTCGGCTGTCCGCTGGCGGACGCTCCTGCGCTCGCGAGCGAGCTGCGTGCATCGAAATTCAACTGCAGGGCTGGGCTAAGGTTCCAGCGAACGTCATCTTTCACTCAGCGTCAGCCGGGCGGCCACGTCATTTGTCGACCGGCGAGCAGGTGTACATGCAGGTGAGGAACGGATTCGCAGGCGTGGGGCCCGTTGTTGATCACAATGCGGAATCCCGCTGAGAGCTTTAACTTGTCGGCGAGCTGGGCCGCGACTTGCAGGAGGTGTCCGAGGACCGGCACATCGGCGGGCGTGGCCGCCGACACGCGTGGAATCAGTTTCTTGGGTACGATGAGCAGGTGGACGGGCGCCTGCGGCTGGATGTCGTGCAGTGCCACGCAGAGTTCATCTTCGTGTTCGAGCTTCGCGGGGATCTCGCGATCGATGATTTTTTGGAAAATCGTTTTCGCCATACGCCAATCCTGGTCGCGCCGCGGGCCGAACACACGGACGTTTTTCGCCGCCTATCCGGACCCGGACCAAGCTACAAGAACAGCAGCTGAAGGTTCGCGTTCCGACGAGTCCGGGCAGAAGCGAGTGCCTGAATGAATTCCACGGCTTCGTCGTACTCTCGAAGCCGGCGGCTGGTCGCGCGCCGCGACGGTGGAATCAACGCCGGACGTAAGTTCGTGATCAGCAGGGTGGCCTCACGGAACGGCGCCAGGTGTTTGAGCCCGGTAATGACTTCGGCGCGGGTGAAGAGCGGAGTGGCGGACGCGAGCGTCGTCGAGGCGTCCCAGTGAAAGAATCCATTTTCGGGTGATTCGCCGAATAGCTTCGTCAGCAATTCGGCCGCGGCCGCGTTGAACGCCACATCGAACTTCGCGGCGAACTCTGGGTGCGCTTCGCTCTGGGTTTGCAGTTCGGCGAGACTGAAGGTGATCGCTTCCTTGATCTGCCCGGCGAGGTAAAGGTCGTGGCCGGTGACGTGCGCGAAAAGGGCGTTGATAAAGTGAAGCCGCCGAAGATCGTCGGGTGACGTGACGGGCATCGGAGCGCTGAATCGACCGGGTCAACTGAGCTGATCTGACAACGACAGCTCAGCGGGGAGCTATTTGCCCGGCTTTCGTTTACCGAGTGCGCTGATCTCGTCGACGAACTCGCCGACGTCGCGAAACTCTTTGTACACGCTGGCGAATCGCACGTAGGCGACTTGATCCACCGTCCGCATGCGATGCATCACGGCATCACCGATCGCGGCTGACGGAATCTCGCTGTCGAACTGTGCTTCCAGGACATCGATGACGTCCTCGATCAGCATCGCAATTTGCTCAGCGTCGACCGGCCGCTTGTGGCATGCGGCCCGAACGGCGTGCAGGAGCTTCTCGCGGGAGAATTCTTCGCGGCGACCGTCACGCTTGATGACGGAAATTCCGTCGCGAACCAGCGTCTCGGTCGTGGTGTAGCGGAGGCCGCACTCGAGGCACTCGCGTCGGCGACGGATAGTCGAACCTTCCTTGCTGATGCGTGAATCGATGACCTTGTCTTCGATCGACGTACATTTGGGGCAACGCATGGGTATTAGTTCAGCGACAAAAAGTTCCTAAGAATGTTCATCCCGCCTTCAGTGGCGATCGATTCGGGATGAAACTGCACGCCCCAAATGGGAAGCGAGCGATGACGCAGTCCCATGACTTCACCTTCAGCCGTTTCCGCGGTGATCTCGAGGTCTTTGGGAAACGTGCTGCGTTCGACCAACAGAGAGTGGTAACGAGTTGCGGCGAAGTTCTGTGGCATGCCGCGGAAAACGTCAGTGTCCTTATGCTGAATCGGCGACGTCTTGCCGTGCATCAGGCGAGACGCCCGTACGACATTACCGCCGAAAAAGTGGCCGATCGATTGATGTCCGAGGCAGACGCCCAGGATTGGTTTCACGCCGGCAAACGCCTTTATGATATCGAGGGTCACGCCCGCTTCGCGAGGCGAGCATGGGCCGGGCGAGAGAAGCACCCGCTCAGGATTCAGCGCAAGTGCCTGACCCGGCGTAATCTCGTTATTGCGAAACACCCGCTGTTCCACGCCCAGCTGACCGAAGTATTGGACGAGGTTGAAGGTGAACGAATCGTAGTTGTCGATAACGAGGAGCACTCGACTCAACTTACCGATGGCACCAGAGGACGGTCAAGCGTGTGGGCCCTCATTCTGGCATTGCGAGGAGCACAGTGTCCTCGCAATCCCTAGCGCTCGCTGCACCGGGTTGACATCGACCCACCACGCAGCGTTTACCGATCGCATGTCCGACCCTTTCCAATTGCTGAAAACTGACACCGCCACAGCGGCCCGTCGCGGCCGTTTGCGGACACGGCATGGCCTGGTCGAGACGCCGATCTTTATGCCGGTGGGAACGCAAGGTACGGTCAAATCGCTGACGCCAGTTCATTTGCGCGAGATCGGTGCGCAGATCATCTTGGGCAACACGTATCACCTCAACCTCCGACCCGGCAGCGAATTGGTCCGGGATCTGGGTGGCTTGCACAAGTTCATGGGTTGGGATGGGCCGATCTTGACCGACAGCGGCGGGTTTCAGGTCTTCTCGCTGGCAAAACTTCGGGACATCAAGGACGACGGCGTCGCCTTCCAGTCGCATCTCGACGGCGCGAAGCTGTTCCTCGGACCGCGCGAGGTGATGGGCATTCAACAGAATCTCGGCAGCGACATCGCGATGGTGATCGATGAGTGCCCGCCCTGGCCGTGTGAGCGAGAGGATTGCGCAAAGGCCGTCGCGCGCAGTTTTCGCTGGGCAAAACACTGCAAGGAGATCGCGGAACAGAGTGGATTCCTCGCGGCAGGGCATCACGTTTTCGCGATCGTACAGGGATCCACGTTC
>JBDSPT010000138.1:0-10614 GCA_039930205.1 Opitutus sp.
TTGCTGGTGACGGCCGACTATGAAGGATCAGTGCGCTTTTGGTCGGCGAAGTCGTTCGCGGCGATCGACGGGGCTGCGGCGGTGCGATAGGCAGGCGTCTAGTCTACCTAGGGGGGGGCGGTGAGGGGCGGCAGTCCATGCAGGCAATTTTCCACAAACAATCGGTCGCGTTGTTTCAACGCCGCCGCTTAAAAGATAAAAATATTTCAAACCTCTGCCCTATGAATCGTCGCACTTTTGTCTCCTCTCTCGCCGTCGCTGGTGCAGCGGTAGCCACCGGCTCCCGCCTATTGTCCGCTGACGCCAAATCAAAACCTAAGGTCGGCATCATCGGATGCGGCTGGTACGGCGGCGTTATCCTCGAAAGCTTCGGACGCGATGCCGGCGTGGAGTTCGTTTCGCTGTGCGACGTCAACGAACACTCGCTGCAGAAAACCTTCGAGCTCGTCGCCAAGTATCAGGCGACCGTGCCCAAGGCATTCGTGGACTACCGCGAAATGCTCAGCTCTGCCAAACACGACATCGTCATCGTCGCCACTCCCGACCACTGGCACGCGCTGCCTGCCATCGCCGCCATGAAAGCCGGGGCGGACGTCTATGTGGAAAAGCCCGTCAGTGTCGACGTGATCGAAGGCGAGGCGCTCGTCGCCGCTGCGCGCAAGTACGAGCGCGTCGTGCAAGTCCACACGCAACGCCGCAGCAATCCGCTCTATCTCCAGGCTCGCGACAAATACATCAGAAGTGGCAAGCTGGGTAAGATCGGCCTGGTCGAAACCTACAGCTATCTTTCCGGCCGGCCTGCGGGAACCTTCCCCGATGCTCCGGTTCCTCCGCATCTGAATTACGATCTGTGGGCCGGTCCGGCACCAATGCTGCCGTTCAAAGCAATCATGGAGGAACGGCAGTGGCGTATCTTTCAAGAGTACGGCAACGGCCAGATCGGCGATCTCGGCGTGCACATGATCGACAAGGTGCGCTGGCTGCTCGGCCTGGGCTGGCCGGAATCGGTCCAGTCCACCGGCGGCATCTACGTCGACCAAGGGGCCACCTCCACCATTTCCGATACGCAGCGCAGTGTGTTTCATTATCCCGATCTCGACGTCAGCTGGGAACACCGCACGTGGGGCGGCTCCGCTATTCCCGTCCGCCACTGGAGCGATCAATGGGGCGCGCGCTTCATCGGCAAGAATGGCACGCTCAACCTGACCATGCTCGAATACGTGTTCACGCCCGCCAACGACGGACCGCGTGAAGGCGTGCACATGCTCTCGAGCACGGGCAACCTCGAAAACGTCGACGGCTTCGATAGAATTGAGGACAACGACGGCTACGATGGAATCGAGAAACGGCATGTCCTCGATTTCATGCAGGCACGGCAAAATCGCTCGCGTCCCGTCTCCGACATCGAGGAGGGCCACATTTCCACCGCTTGCTGCGTGCTCGCGAATCTCTCCCAACAACTTGGCCGGCCCATTGCCTACGATCCCAAGACTCGCACGGTCCCCGGTGATGCGGAAGCGACCCGTTTGCTCTCCCGCACTTATCGCGGACCGTGGGTTCATCCCGATCCGACAAATGTGTGAACCAGCATTGCTGTCCAAAACAGCGCTAAAACGGGGGTTTTTCGGGTGGCGGTAGCTCTGAGGAGTGGAGTTTCAAAAAACAAGGTTGGGATGTTAGGCGGAGGCCTCGATGCTATCCAAGACGAGTTGGATTTCAGGTGGACCAAGCGGCGGCGTGTAGAGCGGCTGATCGAGCCACGCCCAAAGGTCTCTATAGCTAAATAGATTCCAGCGCAGCAGTGCGACCAGGTGCGAGAGCGCCCAAGCGCACCGTGATTTGAACTGGAGATATTTGATCAGGAGGATCGTGATCAGCGTGGACCAGATTTGGATATGAACGGCATTCGCACAGGTTCCGACGAAGGTTTTGATGCGCAGGTTTTGCTTCAGCGCTTTGAAGAACAGCTCGATTTGCCAGCGCTGTTTGTAAATCGAGGCAGGGTGCTGGCGGCTAAGTCCATGAGGTTGGTCAGCAGGACCAAGCTCTCCTGCTTCTCCTCGATCCAAACCTCGATGCGACGATATTTCCCCTAAATGGTACGGCCAGTGATCAGGGGTTGAAACTCGATGATCTCATCCCGGCGGATCAGGCCCGCGGTGGCGGATAATCGCGTCTCGATTTCCGCGTACCACGCGTTCTGTTTGAGCCGGGTGACGAAGCCGACCTTTTGCTCAGTCCAAGCCTCGAACAGACGATAATCAATGTAGCCCCGGTCCATGGCTACGATGCTCCCCGGTGGCAGGATCAATTGCTGGGCCACGGTTATATCCGCGACCGCCCCTTCGCGCCGTATTCACTTCGCTACAACGAATGATGGGCGATCCGCAGCATCGTCGTGCAGGACTCGAGCAGGTCGCGACCAGCGCGAATGGAAATCAACGAGTCACGCGCGCGCTGACGGTGCTCGCCGTTCAACTCACCGGCGGAGCCAAACTCGATTCACCTGCCGTCGCCCGAGCTTTCCACCAAGTCGACGAAGCGCTGATGCTCCTCGCCCAGGCAGCGCGATTGAGCCGCTTTACCAGCGCACCTGCAACGCCGCGACTCTCCGACGTACGAATCACCGTTTCCAGTCCGCCGTCCGGAAGCGATCCGGCAGCTCGTGAGTACGGCATTCTTGTTCAGCTGGCTCGGATCGCGACCGAGTTGAATGCCATGCGGCTCGCCGCTGCGGCCCTCGCCACGATCAGTCCCGAACCCGGCGTTAACGCAGCCGCGACGAGCTGAGTTCACCCATCAGTTCGTGTCTGATGTCACGGCACTCCGCGTGGGCTTCGGCTTCAAATTTCTCGAGATCGAAGCTCGGGAAAATGCGTTCGCGCAAGATCTGCCAGGCAGGAGAATCCGCGATCAACGACAGATCGGTGTTCTCGCTGTCGCTACTCCAGCCGAGTTGGTTGCGGCGGCAAAGATCGCGGGCCAGGGCCACGCTTGCGACCAGGACCACATCCTCCGTCGCGTCGGCCGGTGACTCCACCCAGCGCATCACGTTCGCGTAGCTCGAGAGCAATCCGTGCGTCGCGGCAAAATGAGTCGCCAGATCGCTGGTGGTGCATCCAAGGAATACTTTCTCGGCCGCCGACAGAGGGATTTTTTCGCGCCGCGAGTGTTCGGAGATCGCCCGAAAAGCGAAGGGATGGAGATGGAGCAGCAGCATCTTGCCAAGATCATGCAGCAATCCCGCAGCATACGCGCGCGGTTCGAGGCTGTTGAACTCCAAGTAACGACATGTGTAACGCGCCATCCGCGCCACGCCGACTTGGAACATCCAGAATTTTGTCCAGCTGCAGGACGGCGTTTCCATCATCCGCGCATCGGCCACGACGAGGCCGCTGGCCATGGCCGCCAGCTTGATCTCGCCCAATAATCCCACGCACAACCGCGCATTCTCAATCGGTTCGTGATCGGGATCATCGGTGCGCCTCCCCTTGTTCGCCTCCACCAAGAGATGAGCCGAAAGACCGGGATCCTCCTCCGCCAGATCCATCAATGGCGCGAGACTCGAGGGATGTCCCGTCGCCGACATCTGAAACGATGCCGCGGCCGAATCAATGACCGGGAAGCCGCTCAACGCATCGAGTTCCGTTGCGAGCTGCGGCCATTGAACCACCGGACATCGATCTTCCGCAAAAGCATCGAACCAGAGCGTGCGCATCTTCGCGATCTCCGCTTCGTTCTTTTCTTCTTCCGTCACGAAATCGTCGGGCACGAGCCCTGGATTGAGGTGCCAGAAAATCAGCCGCTCCGAATAGTCCAGTGCGGCAACCGCCTCGGCGAAAGAATCCCAGCTCCCCTGCTCCGCTTTCGCCCGAATGGTTCCAGCTGCTTCGACCACGCCCCATGCTCCGCTGCCTTCCGCGGCCTCGACCAGCTGGTTCAATTGTGTGTTAATTCCTGATACGTTGTGCACCCCCCCGAGCCGCCGCAATTCTCCGCCCATCAAGCCAATGGTCGTCCTCAGTTGATCCAGGGTGGTACGCAGACCGGCAGGGGTGAATCCCATCATCGCACAGAATGACTTCTTCTCCTCGAAATGCTGGTTGCGCCACGGATTCACCCCGACTTTCGCCACCTCGGCCAGGACCTGCTGGTCGACATAAGGTTTTATCAGGAAATTCTGGACCTTCAACTCCACCGCCCGCTTCACCAGCGTTCGATCATTGGTGGAGGTATAAACTACGAGCGGCAGGTTCTTCAGCAGCCCATCCGCCCGCAGATTTTCGATCAGTGCCAGTCCGGATTCGCCTTCGAGTTTTAGCTCCAGGATCACCAGATCGACTCCGACATTCCGTCGGATAAAGTCCCACGCTTCGGCCACCGTGCCGACGACCGCCAGGCGATGGCATCCTCGAGCAAGAATCCCTCTCATAGCTTTTCGAGCTACTTCCGCGGGGTCGACGAGAAGAACATGGGCCATGGGATGACGGCGCCGCCGGAAGCCGAGGGATTCCGGCGTGTACGCTATCCCAAACTTCGGAGCGATCGTCCATTTTCTGAAACGCTATCCGGCCGGGCACTCACGGCTAACGTCGTCCTCAACCCGCGTAAAGCAGTCCTATGGCAAAGCCGAGCAGCACGATACCCAATGCGCGGCTAACCCAATGTCCGTAACGAGCAAATTTTTGGCGGACTCGGCTGCCGGTAAACACGGTCGCGACCAGACAAAACCAGGCCATCGTCGCAGCCACCATCCAGAGCCCGTACCCAACCTTGAAGACAGTGGGGGTGACCGGACTGATGACCGTGGCAAACAGCGCGATGAAGAACAGAGTCGCCTTGGGATTGAGCGCGTTGGTGAGAAAGCCCGTCCGGAACGCGGCCGACTGGCGGGGGGCTGTCGTCCCGAGGGCATTGGCTGCAGTGAGCGCCCTCGGCTTCGCGAGCAGCGATTGAATTCCTATCCAACCGATGTAGGTCGCGCCGACGTACTTCAGGACCGTGAACCATAGCTCCGATCCTTTGATCAGGAGCGCGATGCCCAGGAGCGAATATGAGACATGGATGAAGATGCCACAGCCCACGCCGATGGCGGTCCAAACGCCGGTGCGCCGGCCGTATCCAATACTTTGACGCAACACCATCGCGAAATCCGGCCCTGGACTCGCCACGGCCAAAAGGTGTGCGGCGGCGACTTGCAGGAACTCGATCCAATAATCGTGCATCAGCACGCGATGGTGGCGCTCGATGGCCCAAGCTCAACCTTGCACCCTTGGCTCACGCGGACAGACGAGTCACGCGCCCAGGCCATGGTCCCTGAACCGCTCCATTGCTTTTCGGGTGTGCACCTGGAGGCAGGGGGCTCGCACGCGCTCCGTTTTGTCCTCACGCAAAGTTCGCCAGGGACAGGGGCACTGAGAGCACCGAGGGCCGAACGTTAGGAACCGCTGATCCTCGCTGAATTCTCGCCCTCAGGAGGTTTGCCTGATCGGCGAACCAACGCCGCGACGCTCCGAACGGCAGGATGTGATCCCTGACCGCGCCCAGCCCCGTGCCCCGACCTAAACGGCGAGATCTTTGAACGAGGTATCGGCGAGGAGACGGTCGAGCTGCTTGCTCTCGGAAAAGGAACGAAGCCGGGTGTCGGTCGGGTGTTTCCTGAACGCCTGATCAAAGATTTTCTGTGCGTCATCTTTCCTGCCCAACAGACAGAGCACATACAGCTCCTGCATCAGCGCCTCGGTCTGAGTTGGATCGATCGCATACGCGTCATGGTACGCGGAGCGGGCTTTCTCGTAAGCTGCCTTGGCACCCGAGGTGTTATTCTGCCGACGGCGTGCCACCCCGAGGCCCAACCAGTACTCGCCGGTGTCGGGACAAAGTTTCGCGGCCTTCTCGAACAGCGGTTCAGCACGAGCATGGTCGCGCATCACCACGGCAAACTGAGCTTCACTCGCGAGGCTCGCCGCCTCCTTCCGCTGCAGCGGCGCGATATCTTTCGCTCTGGGTTTGCAGGCCGAAGTAGCCAGCAGCGTTAAGGACAACAACAGTACGAAAATGCGTCTCATGGATTCGGTGATCAAAGATCGATCGGAACGGTGGTGATCGCTTCCTCCATCGTCGACAATCCTTCTTTCACCTTCAGCAAGCTATCCTGGTGCAAAGTCTTCATTCCGCCGCGCTGCGCGATCTTCTTCAGCTCGGCCGTTTCGACCTCTTTGTTGATGGCAGCGATGAGCTCGTCATTGGTCATCATGAGCTCATGGATGCCCACGCGCCCCTTGTACCCGCTTGATCCACACTTGGGGCAGCCTTTCGGGTTGTGCCGAAAGATCTGTCCACTCCAACCAATCGCCTTTTCCATGATCGCCTTCTCCCGCCCTTCCGGCACGTAAGGAATCCGGCAGGTTTTGCAGACTCGGCGCATCAGACGTTGGGCGCAGACGCACAACAGCGACGATGAAATCATGAACGGCTCCACGCCCATATCAGTCAAACGCGCAATCGTTCCCGGCGCATCATTCGTGTGCAGCGTGCTGATGAGCAAGTGACCGGTGAGCGCGGCCTCGACCGCGATATTCGCTGTTTCCTTGTCGCGGATTTCTCCCACCAGAATGATGTCGGGGTCCTGACGCAAAAACGAGCGAAGTGCCGACGCGAACGTCAGACCAATCTGCCGGTGCATCTGCATCTGATTCAATCCGGGCAGCGTGTACTCGATCGGATCTTCGGCCGTGCGGATGACCAGGTCCGGCGTGTTGATTTCGTTGAGCGCCGAATAAAGCGTCATCGACTTGCCCGAACCGGTCGGACCGCAGTGCAGGATCATGCCGTAAGGCTGACGGATGCACTCTCGATATTTGCTCAGGTTCTCCTCCGAGAATCCCAGCGCGGGAAGTGGGAGCGTCGACTTCGCCTTGTCGAGGATACGCATCACCACGCCCTCGCCGTGATTCAGCGGGGCGGTCGAGACACGCAAATCGAGATCCAGGCCCTTCTTGGTGTACTGCTTGAAAACGATACGACCATCCTGCGGCAATCTCCGCTCGGAGATGTCGAGGTTGCACATGATCTTCAACCGCGCGACAAGGGCCGGACCCACGCGCGCCGGCAATCGTAGTTTTTCCGCACATACACCGTCGATGCGGTACCGGACGATCACGTCCTTCTCTTGCGGCTCGACATGGATGTCGCTCGCGCCACCGAAATACGCGTCCTCGATGATGCGATTGGACAGCTGGATGATCGGACCCGACTCCTCCGACACATCGTCCCTGTCGACTTCGACGATCGCGCCGTATTCGTCGCCAATCTTCTTAACGACATCGTCGAAATCCGTGACCTGCTGCTCGGATCCTTTGTTGAACTTTTCCCGGATGTCCTTCTCCCGACCCAGCAAACGAACCACCTTCTTGCCGGTCATCTCCTGGATCTTCACCGGCACCGTGACCTCGAAAGGATTGGCGAACGCGACCAGCAGGAACTCGCCGACCTCGCCGACCGGGAACACGAGACTTTCCTGACAAAACTCCTTGGGAATTCGCTGAAACGTGGTCGGCGTCACGCGGACCCGTGAGACGTTGAACGCCGCAAGACCCAGGGCTCGGCCTTTCGCGACCAGCAACTGGAATGCAGTAATTTTGTACTCTTCTTGCAGCAGCTTATCGAGAATCTCGCCGGTGGGCTCGCCAGGAATCGCCGCGATCGTATCGCGCTGTTCCGGCGTGAGCCGCTTGGTGGTAGCCAGCTGCGCGACGATCTGAGTCTGAATTTTTCCGAGAGGCATGGTCAGGCAGGGGTCGCCGCCGGCACAGCAGTCATCACGGGCGCGGCTGCGCGATCGGCCGCAATCTTTTCCAAGTGCTCTGCGATTCCTTCCAAGGTGGTTCCGAACCACAGGATCGGACCATTACATTGCTTCTCCCAAAACACTCGAACCGGCGGACTTAGATAGTAGGCGGTCGCAATAAAATGGAAGTCTTCGTCGCGGTCGAAGGGCACCGACCACGTGGCCCAGCACGCGTCGATATCCAGTGTCTTCCTAATGTCATCAGACGTATCGTAATTTCGCAGGTCAACGAGACCGATCGACTCATTGTCGACGACATGCTGCAACACATCCTCCTCGCGCAAAACCTTCATTTCGTAGGCGAGCACGCCCAGCACGGTGCTCTGCCGCGGAAGTTCGCTATCAGCGAGGCTCAAGAGACGCTCGTTGGCGGGTTCGAGGTCTTCCAACTTCACCAGATTCGCCTCGACCAAGTTCGCGCCCAACAAGCGGTTGGCGCGCATGAGGAGGGAGCGATGTGCGGAAGCCATAGTTAGTTAGGAAACGGTCTCTGCCACTTTGCGACGCGAGGTCTTTTCGCGACCGCGCAGTGCCGTAACCCGCTTGAGTAATTCTTTTTTGAAGGTCTCCACGCCGTCACCGGTCAGGCAGGAGATCTCGACAACATCGACCGTTTTGTACTTCCGCTTAAATTTGGCGAGATGGGCCTTCGCTTCGGCCACGTCCATCTTGTTGGCTGCGACCAGGCGTGGTTTCTTGAGCAACGCGGGGTCGTAGAGGTCCAATTCGTGCACCAGGTGCTTGTAGTCGTCGCGCGGATCACGGGCGTCTGTTCCCGCCATATCGACGAGGATTACCAGCAACGCGCAGCGCTCGATGTGTCGCAGAAACCGATGCCCAAGCCCTCGATTTTCGCTCGCGCCTTCGATCAAACCGGGAACGTCCGCCAGCAACAGGTGCCGATGGCCTTTCACCTCGTTGAGGTAATCGATCACCCCGATCTGCGGATGCAAGGTCGTGAAGAGGTACGCCGCGGTTTTTGGCCGGGCTTTCGTGATGCGACCGGTCAGCGATGATTTGCCCGCATTCGGGAATCCAACCAGCCCGACATCCGCGATACTCTTGAGAATGAATCGGTACGTGCCTGCCTCGCCGTCCTGACCCGAGTTTGCCCGCTTCGGCGCACGATTCGTCGACGTCTTGAAATGCGTGTTGCCCCAGCCGCCGTTGCCACCTTTGCAAAGCACGATCTGCGCACCGTCTTCGATGACTTCTGCGACGGGCTTGGCTGTCGCTTCATCAATGACAATCGTGCCCAACGGAAGCTTGATGATCCGGTTCGCTCCGTCTTTGCCAAATTGGTCCGAGCCCATGCCATGTCCACCACGCTCGGCGCTCCAATGCGGCTGGTATTTATAGTCGACCAGATTGTTGGTGTCGTCGTCACCGACCAGGATCACATCGCCTCCGCGACCTCCGTCACCTCCGTTGGGACCACCCCACGGCTCATATTTTTCACGACGAAAGGACACGCAGCCGCGACCTCCGTCACCGGCTTTTAGTTTAACGACACACTCATCGACGAACATCTGCGCTACGATGCAGAACGCGCCACGTTTGCCAAGGGGTGGATTTTTCCCGGCCTCGCGTTGCGAGCCACGCCCAGCCCTTGACCGGTGCATCCATCTAAATGACCGTCCGTCTTCTCACCCGCTTCCATGCCTTACATCGCTGCTCCCTCCCGTTATGACAACGCCAGCTTCTACCGCCGTTGCGGTCGCAGCGGCTTGAAGCTTCCGGCTCTCTCCCTCGGACTGTGGCACAACTTCGGAGGCGTCGACCCTTACGCGAACGGTCGGGCGCTCGTGCTGCGCGCCTTCGACCTTGGGATCACCCATTTCGATCTGGCCAACAATTACGGGCCGCCTGCCGGTTCCGCCGAGCTCACGTTTGGTCGCATCCTCAATGAGGACCTGCGTCCGTATCGCGACGAGTTGATCATTTCAAGCAAGGCCGGCTACGACATGTGGGCCGGCCCGTACGGCGAATGGGGTTCTCGGAAATATCTGCTCGCGTCGCTGAATCAGAGTCTTGAGCGCATGGGCCTGGAGTACGTCGACATCTTCTATTCTCACCGACCCGATCCAGATACTCCGCTGGAAGAAACGATGGGAGCGCTCGACTCCGCGGTACGCTCCGGCAAGGCGCTCTATGCCGGCGTTTCCAATTACAACGCGGAGCAAACCGCTCGCGCAGCCAAGATCCTGCGTGACCTCGGCACCCCTTGCCTGATCCATCAGCCCAAGTTCCACATGTTCGACCGCTGGATCGAAAGCGGCCTGACCGAAGTACTCGCGCAGGAAGGGATTGGCGGCATCGCCTTCTGTCCGCTCGCGCAAGGGCTGCTGACGAATCGCTACCTGACCGGAATCCCCGCGGATTCGCGCGCAGGTCACGATCCACGTTTCCTCAAACCCGAAGACATAACGGCGGATCGCCTCACGAAGATTCGTCAGCTCGATGCGCTCGCAAAAAAGCGCGGGCAGTCGCTCGCCCAAATGTCGTTGCTCTGGGTGCTGCACCATCCCGCCATCACCTCTGCGTTGATCGGTGCCAGCAAAGTCAGCCAGATCGACGAAAACGTCGCCGCCCTCAAAAATCCCGCGCTTTCCCCCGAAGAACTCGCGGGCATCGATCGCATCCTCGCGGGTAATTCCGACGCGTCGTGAGACGGTGGGCGCAAGGTGAGCCGCAGGGGTCATTCGTCTCACGGCGAATGCTACAGGTCTTTCCGAAGTTGAACTGCATGGATGGGGCTAAGCCGC
>JBDSPT010000139.1:0-12520 GCA_039930205.1 Opitutus sp.
ACGAACGCTGCTGAAGGAGTCCGCGGTAAACGCGTAAACGCCGTCACGCGGCACTCTTAGCGAGCCCGTGAACACCAGGCCGAATCGCCCGTTGGTGGGCACCGCGGAAGACGCGAACTTCGCGGGCGTGCCGGTGCTCGTGGGTTTGGCCTCGTCGTATTCGCCGAGGGTTTTGAATGAGCCCGCGTAGAGTTTGTAGGCCAGTTGATCGACGGACACGCGGAGGTCCGGGTCATAGCGTTTCGACGTGATTGAGCGAATCGCGACGGAACCGTGATCACCTTGAATCATCAGCGGTCCGAGCGGCTGTTCGTCGTTGAAAGCGGAGGACCTCGTCGGGCCCTTGACCTCGACATTGTCCTGAACCGTGTAGCCGTTGAGCACGACCTTTCGAAAGCGCGCATTTTTGACCTTCTTGCCGGCACTATCGAAGCGAGGAGCTTCGAACTCGACGTGCAGGTGCTGCCACAGTCCCGGAGCGCGACTGGCGTTGGCGCGAGGGGCGACACCTTCGTAGCCTTCCTTGCCTTTGCCGCGCGCGTCATCCCAGCGCTCATAAATTCCGCCACAGTCGGCAGCCGTTGGTTTTTGCACGCCCCAGCTATCGAACAGCTGGACCTCGTAACGGCCCTGCAAGTACACGCCCGAATTCGCGCCCGCCGCCATGAGAAAATCCAGATCCAGATCGATGTCGCCGTGCGTCCAGGTCGTGAAGAAGTGATCGTGAGCCTCCTTGCCGGGGGTCGCAACCAGCACGCCGGTTCCGGGGGCGGGCACGAGAACTTTGTCATGGCGTGGATCACCCGCGAGTCCGCCGGCGAGGTGCCAGTTGGCGCCTCCGCGGAAGTCTGAAGCTGAGGTGAGAGGGGACTGGTCAGCGGGAAGGAGCGATTGCGCCGGCGCACGCACCACCATCAAGAGACCAGCGATTCCAAATAGACCGCGGAGGAGAAACGTCATGGGGAGAAAGGAGGAGAGTGATCACTGAGTGCGTCGACAACTGGAAATTTGATAAAGCTCGCAGAGAATTTCGGCGAAGTGATCTTTAACCCAGAGATCGCGGACAGGAAGGGAGAGCGCCGAGGAGGGGGAAGCTGGCGATGGAGCAACGAACGAGAAGGGGGGCGCGAGCGAGTGCGCTGTCTACGTCGTAGGCAAATGGTCATGCTCGTGATCGTAACCGCGTTCGTAATCGGGTTAAATGAATCCGCGGGCTAAGACTCCGCAGCGGGATTTTCAACATAGAGGTCTCAGCCGGAAGCAGGCGGAAGAAATTAACCACGGATTTCACGGAGGGGCACGGATCAATGCCTTGTCTCGAAATTTAACTGGCTCTCAACCCAACCGTTCAGTGCGTGCTGGCCGCGACTCGCCCGGACAGAGTTTCGCTTCCGAAAAAATCCGTGCCGCTCCGTGTTATCCGTGGTTGACTGCATGTTTCCGGCTCAGAGGGGCAGGGAGGACGCGCAGGAACATGATCAGGCAATTGGACAATCCGGGAGCGTCTCACTTGCGAACGAACGGAGCGCGCGCGAACGCGCTGCCCACAGCTCGGCGACTCCGATTGCGTCTGGGGCGCTCAGTTCAATAGCTGTCCATCACCGCCCACATCAACCACGTCAGGGCGACGGAATAGAGTCCGAGCGCGGAATAGCCCAAGGTATGCAGCAGGGGATCTTTCGGCAGGAAGCTGATGCCGAGCAACAGGAGCGCGTTGCCGCCGATGAGCAGGATCAGGTAGTCGCGTTTTCGACGCGGCATCTTCTGGTTGAGATCGAGAACGAGCGGCCTGGAGGTTTCGCGGACCGCGAGGTTGTCGCGGAGAATCGACTCGACCTTGATCGGCTCGGACGATTCGGCGGAGATCGGCGCGTTGACCTTTTCGTAGGGCTTGGGCTTAAGCTCGAACTTCCTGTTCTCCGGCTCCGCATCGGCGTTCATTGCAACGAAAGTACGGGAACTCTCCAGTATCGCGAGCGACAACTTGGTTGGACGCATCCGAGCTCGCCGAAGTTAGACGCGCTTCAGTTGGGTCATCCCACGCGGGCAGCGCGCCCGCGCGCGCTCCGCGTTCCTTTCGGTTTAATTACTCGCGCCTCATCGCCTCGTTCTGCCGCGTCCTCACTTTCGCCGGCGTCCTGAACAGCGACCTGATTTCCGGCAATCGTAGTGCTCGCCTTCAATGCCAAAACCGAGAAGAGCTTCGCAGTATGTCGAGTGTGTCACCCGCTTCAGCGCCCATGGCTCCGCTGCCACGCACGGCGTCGGCGGACGAGGTTCTGGACCGCTTTCTCACCGTGATCGCGGAACGTGGCTTGGAGCTTTATCCTGAACAGGAGGAAGCGATTCTGGAGCTGTATGCCGGGCGGAACGTGGTTTTGAATACGCCGACGGGTTCAGGGAAATCGCTCGTCGCCGCGGCATTTCACTTTCGCGCGCTTTGCGCGGGTGAGCGTTCGGTCTACACCTGTCCAATCAAGGCGTTGGTGAATGAGAAGTTCCTCTCGCTCTGCCGCGATTTCGGACCGGAGAACGTCGGCATGATGACGGGCGATGCGAGCGTAAATCCCTCGGCGATGGTGCTCTGCTGCACCGCGGAGATTCTGGCCAACATCGCCCTGCACCGTGGCGACGAAAGCGATATCCGCACCGTGATCATGGACGAGTTCCACTATTACTCCGACGTTGAAAGGGGGTACGCCTGGCAGGTGCCCTTGCTCGCGATGCCGCGCGCCCGGTTCTTGCTGATGTCGGCGACGCTGGGAGCGACGGAGTTTTTCGAGAAGGACATGACGCGGTTGACGGGCGCGCCAAGTCTGACCGTGCGGAGTGATCGTCGGCCCGTGCCACTGGAATTTGAATATTCCGAAACACCGCTCGCGGAGCGCGTCGCGGCGTTGCTCGAAGCGAAGCAGGCCCCCGTTTATCTCGTGTTTTTCACCCAACGCGCCGCGTCGGAAGCCGCGCAGGACCTGATGAGTCTGGCGATTTGTTCCAAGGACGAAAAAGCCGCGCTGCAGCAGGTGTTGGAGGGTGCGAAGTTCAACAGCCCTTACGGGAAGGAGATGAAGCGATGGCTGCGCCACGGCATCGGTGTACATCACGCAGGTTTGTTGCCGAAGTATCGGATCCTGGTGGAGCAGCTTGCGCAAAAGGGACTGCTGAAACTGATCTGCGGCACGGATACGCTGGGCGTCGGGATAAACGTGCCGATCCGCACGGTGGTGTTCACCCAACTTTGGAAATACGATGGCACCAAAGCCGCGATTCTGAGCGTCCGGGATTTTCGTCAGGTCGCGGGTCGCGCCGGGAGAAAAGGGTATGACGACAAGGGCTTCGTGATCGTGCAGGCGCCGATTCACGTGATCGAAAACAAACGCGCGGAAGAGAAAGCGGCGGGTGATCCGAAAAAGCAGAAGAAGCTCGTCAAGCAGAGGGCACCGGAAGGAGAAGTGAGTTGGGACTCGAAAACGTTCGAGCGATTGATGGTGGCGCCGCCGGAAGGGCTGATGTCGCGTTTCGATGTGTCCCACGGGATGATGCTGCTCGTGCTGAGCCGCGAAGCCGACGGCTGCCGCGCGATGCGACAACTCATCGCGGACAGTCATGAAACTCCGCATAAAAAGAAAGCGCTGCGCCGTCGGGCCTGGCAGCTGTTTCGCGCGCTGTTGGATCGGAAGATCGTGGAATGGGTTCCCCCGCAGCCGTCTGGCCGCAAGCTCAGGGTGAACGTTGAGTTGCAAGAGGACTTTTCGCTGCACCAGGCGCTGTCGTTGTACCTGATCGACACGCTGCCGCTGTTGGATCGCGCTTCACCGGATTACCCCTTCGATGTGCTGACGTTGTGCGAAGCGATCGTGGAGGATCCAGACCAGATTCTGCGGAGGCAGGTCGACAGACTGAAAACCGAGAAGCTCGCCGAACTGAAAGCTGCGGACGTGCCCTACGAAACGCGCATGGAGAAGTTGCAGGAAGTGGAACATCCGAAGCCGCTTCGAGAATTTCTGTACGATACGTTCAACACGTGGGCGGCGGCCCATCCTTGGATCGGCGAGGAGAACGTACGGCCCAAATCCATCGCGCGAGAGATGTACGAACGGTATCTATCGTTTGGCGACTACGTACGGGATTATGGACTCGAGCGGTCGGAAGGACTGCTGCTGCGTCATCTTTCACAGGTTTGGAAGGTCCTCGGCCAGACCGTGCCGGAAGCGGCCAAGACGGACGAAGTCGTGGAAATGGAAACGTACTTCCGGGAATTGATTCGAGGAATTGATTCCAGCCTGATCGAAGAGTGGGAAAAGTTGCGCAACCCGGATTATGTCGCGGCGGAGCTCGCCGACAAACCGGCTAGGCCGAGTGCGTTCGATATCACAAGAGATGGGCCGAGCTTCAAACGCCTGGTTCGCACCGCGATCCTCGCGTTTCTGCAGGACGTCTCGTCGCGCGAATGGGAAAGTGCCGCGGAGCGCGGCGGGATACCAGGTGAAATGCGGCGGCTGGAGACGCAGTTCGGTGCCTTTTGGGACGCGCATGGTCGATTCCGTTTGGATCCCGAAGGGCGGTCCGCCAAGCACACGCATTGGCAGGACGGCGATTCCAGTGCCGAATGGGGAGTCGCTCAGGTCTTGGTGGACTCAGACGACGCGAACGACTGGGAGGTGGCGTTCAAGGTGTTGTTGGGCGCATCCAAGGCGGAAAATCGCGCGGTGATTCGCTTTGAGAGCCTTCATCCGATTGGCCAGCTGCCGCAGACGTGACTGTCGCGCGGCCACGGATCGAGAGAGGGAATTTTCGGGCACGAGTCGCTTCGTCGCATCCGATGGGTGGGCATGCCCGTAACAATCGGGTTGAGATGACTGCGAAGTTAAAACCTTTACTCCCTGACTGCTCAGCGGTGCCTGCTTCACACGGTGAGACCGTATTTTTTCGTGCAACTGAAGCGGTCCTTCCAACACTGACCGGATGACCCCGTTGCGGTGCTCGTGGAATCAAGTTGTCAGCGCAGTGGTTGCAGGAATTTTCCTGGCGACCTTCGCTGGCTGCCAACGTGAGACCAAAGCCGCGGCGGCCCCGGCTGCCCATGCAAAACCGGCGATTGTCGTCGATCTGGACTATCTAAAGCCACAAGCGATCGGAGCGCCGATCAGTCGGCCGCCTTGGATCGCGAATGTGTGCCCCGTCGACCTGGACAAGGACGGTCTGCTGGATGTGATTGCGTGCGAATCGCAGACCAACGAAGTGATGTGGCTGCGACAGACGGCGCGCGGGGTGTTTGCCGAATCGGTCATTGGGTCTGATCTCCGCGCACCCGTACACGTGGAGGCGGTGGACATCGATGGCGACGGTGACCTGGACATTTTGGTGGCAAGCATGGCGGTGGTGTTTCCACACAACGATCGAATCGGATCCGTTTTCATTCTCGAGAACGACGGACACCAGAATTTCACGAAGCATATCATCCTGGAGAATACGTCGCGGGTGACAGACATCCGGGCGGCGGACCTGAATGGCGACGGCCGGCTCGATCTGGCGTTGGCGCAGTTCGGGTACGATCAGGGCGAGGTCAGCTGGCTCGAGCGAACCGGCCCGTGGGAGTTCAAACGCCACGTCGTGCTCGAGCTTTCGGGCGCGATCAACGTATGCGTCGGCGACTTCAACGGCGACGGCAAGCCTGACCTCGCGGCATTGCTCTCTCAGCAATGGGAAGAAGTCTATGTGTTCACGAACGACGGCCACGGCACGTTCACAACGCAACGAATCTGGGGTTCGACCAACGAAGATTATGGCAGCAGCGGAATTACGCTGGCCGATCTGAACCGCGATGGCCGGCTCGATATTGTTTACTCAAACGGGGACGGTTTCGGTCCGTCTGCGACTCCCGGTCCACGGCCGTGGCATGGAGTGCAGTGGTTCGAAAACAAAGGGCAGGGGAATTTTGAATACCACCGGATTGGATTGTTGCCTGGCGCGTACAGTCCGGTGTGTGTCGATCTCGACGGCGATGGCGCGCTGGACGTAGTCGTTTCGTCGGCGTACTCGGACTGGAACAGCAAAAATCGAAACGTGATTTCGCTGATGTGGTTCCGAAACGACGGGAAAATGAATTTCGAGCCGCATGCGCTCGCGCGCGCGCCGAAGGACATGATCACGGTTGCGGCCGGGGATTTTGACGGCCACGGCAAGCCGGTTTTGGTGACAGGCGGCTTCTACATTTATCCCCCGTACGATGCGATGGGGCGAATCACTTTGTGGAGACGCTGAGTCAGTCATGAGGAAGCAACGCATACTGCTTTTCGTTTTCATTCTGGCGGTTGTCGCGGCGGCGATCGGTGCCTGGTGGTGGTCGCAGTCCGGCGGAAAGCAACAGCTCGTCCTGGCCTCACTGCCCGCCGCGCCCGATCTGAGTGGCACCAACCCGACGATGCGGGAACGAATTCTGGGAGCGGATCTCAAGGCGCGTTCGCGCGCCGGCGCGCTGAGTGGTCTGGCAGAGCTGGCGCAGATCTATCACGCCAACGGATTTCTGGACGAGGCGGTGCGGTGCTATGATGGTTTGGAAAAGCTGGAGCCGAAGCAGGCGCGCTGGCTTCATCTGCACGCCTCGATTCTGGCCGGATATGGCGAGGCGGATGCCGCCTTGGCGATCTGGCAAAAAGCGCTCGCACTCGCGCCGGAGTACGTGCCCGCTCGATTGCGGTTGGCAGACGTGCTGCTGAAAGCGAATCGGCCGCGCGAAGCGGCTGAGGCGTATAATGAGGTGTTGAAGTTGGACCCGAAGGAAGCACACGCGCTGTTCGGCCTGGCCCGAATTGACTTCGAGGCACAGCGCTGGGACCAGGCGCGCGAGCGACTCGAAGCCGTCGTGAACCAGACGAACTATCAACTCGGATACGATCTGATCGTGACGTTGTATGAGCGCCTCGGGCTGCAAGATCGGGCGCGCTCGATCCGCGGAATGGCGGCGGCTTCCGGCGCTTATCGAGATCCGGTGGATCCGTGGTTGGATTCACTCGTCCAGTATTGCTTCGATCCGTTCCGGTTGTCGCTGAATGCCGGTGTCGCCGCCCGGCTCGGTGATCGTGCCGGAGCTCAAGCCTTGCTCGAGCGCGCGGTGGAACTCACGCCGAACGATGTGGCTCCGCGTTTTCAACTCGGCACGCTTGCCGTCGAGCAGGGAAACTTTGCGTTGGCGGCGGATCAGTTGGAGCGGTGCACCATTTTGTCGCCCGAATTTTCTGATGCCTGGGCACATCTTAGCGATCTGCAGATGCAGCGCGGAGACCCCGCGACGGCGGAGCGCACGTTGGCGGCAGGGTTGCGCAACTGCCCGCAATCACCGGGCCTCCATCTGATGAAGGCGCGTAATCTGGCAAAGGCGGGACGAGCCGACGAAGCGGTGAACGAGTTTATGATCGCGGCACGTTTGCGGCCGAATGAGCCCGACGCGTTTCTCGAACTGGGAAACACCTTGATCACGATGAATCGCGTCGCCGAAGGCGTGGAACAGCTGAAGGCAGCGTTGAACGCGCAGCCCGACAATCCGATGGCCCTATCGATTTTGTCGTACCACGCCATCACGACCGGCGATGAAGTGGAAGCACGGCGCTGGCTGACGCGAATCGACCAGCAGCCCCGGGTGCCCCGCGACAACGCCGTCCGTCTGGCCGAGGCGTACCGAAATCAGTTCGGACGCGAATGGATCTGGACGCAGCCACGGTAAGTACGGCCAGGGAGCGCCAACGCGGATCCAGACGGCGTGCCGTGCTACGGATGGCAATTATTCTGATCTCATTGTAGAGCGTCGTGAGTTAGCGTCGCCGGTCGACTTCCGACTGGGCCGCACGCGCAATTTGCGCTGGCGTTTGCGAAGGTGCCGCTGACAGTCACCAGTCGATGCGACCGTATCTCCGGGTCCGGAGGATCGACGTCGTTGCGCCCCTTACCGACTATGAACAACGGAACCTCCCGTCGTCTTGCCTTCATAACCTCACTGTTTGCCATCGGATCTGTGGTGGCAGCGGACAAAATCGATCTCGCACGCACCACACCGGTGCCGTCGACCGAACAGATCCCGATCGCAGATTTCTTCCGGCCACTCTACGTGGAGCAGCCGACGATTAATCCAGCCGGCACCCACGTGGCAGCGTTGGTCGCGGGCGGCGAGGACCGCCGAAACCTGATGGTTTATGATCTCGCGAGCAGCAAGCCCGACGTACTTGTTGCGAGCCAGATCACCGACGTCACGAATTCCGCGTGGCTGAACAATGCCCGGCTCGTGTTCGGACTGAGGTTCTACCAGACTTATGGCGGTGGCATGTATGCGACAGAGATCGGGCACCTGTCTGATTGGTATCCGCTTCTGCAACAGGTCGCGCCAAAGTTGCTCGCGGTTCCGCCCAGCTCCCGCACGCGGCCTCTCGCATGGATTGGCGCCAACACCATGAACACGGGGCAGCAAGGCGCCGCGGTGGTGATTAATTCAGATGTGCGCACCGGCCGCGTCGTAAACATGAACGGCGTGGTCACTGGGAGTCTGGACGGCAAGGACATCGAAGAGGACAACCAGAAACACATCGAGCAGACGATTGTTGGCCCAACGGAAGGTTATGACGCCGGATTCCTGGCCGACCAGGAAGGGAAGGTCGCCTTCGGCTTCACCGGGAAAAACGGAGTGTTCATGATGTTTCGCTGGACCGATGGTCACTGGGAAAAGTGTCCCGTGAACCTGGACGATGTCGACGTGCTCGGGTACGGGCGGACACGCAACGAGGTCATCGTGCTGGGGCCGCGACAGCAGGACCAGCCGCGGGTGTTACAATTCATGGACGCGGCGACCGGCAAGCTCGGCGACACGTTGCTTCAGGACAAGACTTACGATTTCTACGGCTCGCTCTATTACGAGCCCGGTTCGCGGGGCATCTTCGGTGCGCGTTTCCAGCGCAACGGCCCAGCGGCAGCGTGGTTCAATGACGACTACGTCAAGCTGCAGAAAATACTGGAGGGTTATTTTCCCAAGTTGATCGTTCGCCTTATTGGCGCCGACGATGGCGGCCGGATTTTGCTCGTTGAGACGTATTCCGACCGCCAACCCTCGGCCTTCTATTCGGTTAATTTGGAGAAGCGCTCGTTCGGTCTCCTCGGCAAATCCAGACCGTGGATTGATCCTGAACGGATGCAGCGGACCACCATGTTGGCCTATAAAACGCGTGACGGACAAAAGCTCGACGCGTATGTGACGCTACCCGCCGGAGCGTCGAAGACCAATCCCGTTCCACTTATCGTGCTGCCGCCTGACCTCCCGGGTTTGGATAGGAACAGCTACACGCCAGACCGCACGCGCGCGTCTTGGGATTTCAACGCACGAGCCCAATTTTATGCGAGCCGCGGCTATGCCGTGCTGCAGCCCAATCATCGAGGGTCCGGCGGTTACGGTTGGATGTTCCCAACGGGAGACGAATGGGAATATGCAAAGATGGCCGATGACGTGGCGTCGGCTACGCGGCACCTTCTCGGGACAGGCGTGATCGATGCGAAGCGAATCGGGATCGATGGATTGGGCAAAAGCGCCTACTTAGCTGTGGCTGCGGCCGAGGCTGACCCGGAATTGTTCCGCGCTGTCGTCGCATTCCACGGCACTTATGACTGGGACAAATTCATGCGGTCACGAAAATTCTCTCAATACTCCGGCCCCAACTATGGCGTGCTGACGCGTCATTTGGGGGATGATAAAAAACTTGAAGCGATGTCAGTCAACGGACGGTTGAACCAGCTGCGTGCCGCTGTCCTCGTCGGCTATCAACGTGATCTTGGCGACGTGACGGCGCAGTCGACCAGTTTGCTCTCGGACCTTGGTCGCGCAAACGTACCGCACGAATCAGTGGCGGTCGGTAGCGAGCGATCAAATATCTATCTCCTCAGTAACCAAGTGGAACTTTACTCGCGAGCAGAGGAATTTTTCGCGAAGCATCTCAAGCGAGGCGCACCGGTCCTCGCCGTGGACGCGAAGTAGAGCGGACCAAGTCAACGAGGCCGGGGCTGAGTGCCGCCGTAGAGTCGGGGGTCGTCGTCTTTAACCGCGCGATCGGGTCAGCGTCGACCCGATCGAACGTTTTACGTTGATTGTTACTTACGAGGCATCGGTGGTTGCGATCATCGACCCAATCGAACGACGTTCTCGCGCCGCCGCCGCTTCCTGATTTCCTGACGACTCATTCGCACCCTTTCAGTGTTGTTGGAACTTGGCGCGTTTGCCGGGGCGCGGATCGATACCAGCGACGCGGCCGACACCGAGGGGAAAGCTGCACTCGAAGCTGGACACGAGCGAGGTTTCGCAAAGCGTGGGAGGTTCAGTCGGGAGAGGTGGCAGAGTGGTCTATCGCGGCGGTCTTGAAAACCGCTGGGCCGCAAGGTCCCGGGGGTTCGAATCCCTCCCTCTCCGCCAGTCTCAAACGGCGCATCCGTGTTGCAATCCGGAATCCTGACATGATCGCGAGATGCGAAGCGTACCAGCGCCGCGAATATGCAGTCCGGGAGGATTCAACTTGGAGCGCCGATTGGCCAGGTTTCTTCGATGTAATGAAAAAATCAGAGAATCGCTCCGCCGCCCACCGCGCCCCGCACCGAAAGGGCGGCGATCATTCGCCGCAACGGCTCACCTCGATCGAGGAAACCAAGATTGGTGACTCCGCATTGAGTTCGGCCTTTCTGACCCCGGAAATTCTTGCGTGCTCATATCCACTTCCCGTTGGAAAAAGGTGCGGATAGCGGCGGAAAACGTTGAATCTCCCCGAAAATTCTACAGTTAGAATATTAGCGAGCGCGCAATTCTGAACGCACCAACGAGTCTTCGCCCAACCCCTCCTCTCGTATCCTGGTTTTACCTCAACCTGCTACTTGGATGTCGTTCGACTGGACTTCCCGTCGTCGTTCCTCGCATGCTGCCGCCGGCTCCATCCGACGGGCTGATGCCAATTGATTTTTGTTCGAGTTCAGTTCCACCCCACCATGCACACTAAAATAGATATCCGACTGCCTAAAATGACCAAGGCCTGGGTTCCCGCGCTGCTTTTTGTCGCCGGTTCCTCCTGGGCTCAACAGACAGCACCTGCCACCGTCCGCACGTCGACGCCACCTGGACAAGAGGAGGAGGTTATTCTCCTTTCACCGTTCGAAGTCTCGGCCACCGACGATCAAGGCTACACCGCTTCGACCACCCTCGCAGGTAACCGCTTGAACACCGAAGTCCGTGACATCGGCAATGCGGTCACCGTTATCACCAAGCAATTTCTCAATGATATTGGAGCGACGGATAACAAGACGCTGCTTCAATACACCACCAATACGGAAGTCGGTGGTTTCTACGGAAACTTCGCCGGTTTTGGTGACGGTGCGCATCTCGATGAATCGGGTCGCTTCACCAACCCGAACACGAACACACGTATTCGTGGTCTGACCTCCGCCGACAATACCCGGGAATATTTCCTGACGGATATTCCATGGGAAGGTTACAACGTGGACGGCGTCGATCTGCAGCGCGGTCCAAACTCGATTCTGTTCGGGCAGGGCAGTCCTGCGGGTATCATCAATGTCCGTCTCAAGGCCGCGAGCTTCAAGGACAGTAACGAGATTTCGCTCCGCTACGGGAGCTTTGGCAGCACGCGCGCGACACTTGATATCAATAAGGTGCTCATCAAAAATGAGCTCGCGCTTCGTATTTCCGCTGTCCGCAACGATGAGGAATACAAGCAAGATCCAGCTTATGCGTTGCAGAAGCGACTGTACGGAGCCTTGCGCTGGGAGCCAGGTTTCTTGAAGAAGGGATCTGCCCGTACCATCATCAAAGTGAACGTCGAGTTCGGCGACATTCAGTCGAATAACCCTCGGCAGCTTCCGCCGACCGACGCGATTACACCGTGGTTCCTGACAGGCACCTATGCTGGCCGCGACGTGGGAAATAATCCCTTCAATTTCCCGCAACTGAACAAACTGACCTTCAATCCGCAGCAAAATCAGGACGATAATACCGGAGTCCCGGGTCATGGTTATAACCGCCCCGCCCATAATGGACCCGGCGGCGTGTACGCCTTCTGGACCGTCGATGGAACCAACCCGGTACCTGCGGGCACCCCGGGTTCTACCTTTGTCAATAAACTGATTCCCAAGTATTCGAACGACCCTGCTTTCGTGAGCGGGAAATTTGCCGGCTCACCGAGCGAATACTATCAGCCGTGGATCTCGGGCAGCATGCTCGGAGTGTTTGGCTCTCCGCAGTTCAGCTTCCAACACAATAACGCAACTCAAGGCGTCGCCACTGACTGGGAGCCGCAAGGCTATCACGGCATTTCTCCCAACGGCAGCAATGGCACCCGGAATAATTCGGTCACCAGCTATATTCGGCCTGGAAGTATTGCCGGTTACGCGAGCTATGCGACCAACGCCCGTCTGTATTACAACAATCTGCCGGCGTGGCAGTTCGGCCTTTTCAAGGACAAGTCGCTTACTGATCCGTCGGTTTTCG
>JBDSPT010000140.1:0-3453 GCA_039930205.1 Opitutus sp.
GGGGCCGTAGGACGGGATGCCCGCCTTGATGAGTTCGTCCACGAGACCTAAGGCCAGCGGGACCTCAGGTCCCACAATGACGAACTCGATTTTTTCGCGCCGGGCGAGGGCCACGAGCCCGGCGATATCGTCCGCTGCGACAGGACAGCACGTCGCTAATTCCTGAATACCGGGATTGCCCGGCGCGCAAAACAGCTTCGGCCCGGCGGGTGACTGCGCGAGGGCGATGACGATCGCATGTTCGCGACCGCCGGAGCCAACGACCAGGATAGAACGGGGAAGAGAATCAGGAGGCACGCGGAAGTTGGGGACTTAGAGCACCTGAAGTTTCTTGCGGTAGAACGAAACCACTTCCTCGGGATCGTCGGTGAACAAGATGTAGTCCGCGATCCATGCCGGCGCGCGCCTGGTGCGGATCATCTCGCGGATTTGTTTGCGGAGGTCGCCCCAGAACCGCGCGTTGAAGAACACGTACGGCACGCGCGGGCGGATGCCGAGTTTGAGGTTGCACATCTCGATTCCGATTTCTTCGAGCGTGCCGACGCCGCCGACATTAAAGATGCAAAAATCCGCCGCTTCGAACCACTTTTGGCGGAAGTGGCGCGACGTTTCTTGAAACGTATTGAAGTAATCTACGCCGAGTTCAGGCGGTTGGGCTTCGAGCTCGAGAAAGCACGCGCCCGTCAGCGCTCCCTTGCTGCGCGCCTGGTCCGTGGCGAGACGCATGACCCCTCCGCCGCCACCGGTGAGAACCCCAAGATTGTGGCCGAAGAACCCCGTGAGTTTATCAACCAAACCGGAGATGCGTGCCGTATCCGCGGCTTCAAGTCCGACCGCTGATCCATAAAAGGCGAGGATCGTGCACTCCTGAAAACGCCGCGCGACCTCCTCGCGCACAAAAAATCCGTGCTCCTTTTTGTACGTGTGGAAATAGAGTTCACTCGTCAGCTCGTCGTACCAGTAAACCTGCAGGCCGATCGCATCGAACATGTCGAGTCGCGCGTGCGCGTTGCTCGAAAGAAAATACCCGTGAGTGCGTGAGGCCTTGCGGAAGATCAACCGTTTCAACCGCACGTCCCCGATGCGGGTGACGAGCTCGATGTGCTCGAGAAGGTCGGGAAAGAAATCCAGGATCAGGGTATCGGCGTTTTCCGGGGCTGCGTCCAACGCCTGAATCATCGTCCGGTACCCGCAGGAACCATTCGCTGCGACCGCCTTTTTCAGGTCTTCGCCCGATCGAATGAAGAGCGCCCGATTCTCCATCGTCGCGCTCTGGTTGCGCACCGTGAGCTTCGTCCTCGGCTTCGCCTCGAGATTGTCCCGCGGGGATTTTTCATCGAGGCACTTGTAGAGATCCGTTGCGGTGGCGAGCAGCCGCTGGCGCTTTTTTGCGAGGGTCTTGAACTCAGGATCACTCGCTTCCGGTGCGCGGAAGATTTCAACGGACACCATCGGATTCACCACGGGCTGATCACCGGTGTTGTATATCTCGAGCATGATATTGGTGCCGAAGGTCTTGATCGGGTCCAGCAACACCGCGCTCGTGTGAATGCCGAAGTTGCCTTCGCCTTGATTGAGCACCACGAAGTGCTCTTTCAAATACATCGAGCAGCTCGTGAGAATTCCGGAGTGAGGCGGGATGGTCAGAGGCGCGGCCTCGTGGCGGATTTGAACCTTGTCGAGGAATGATCGACCGGCGTTGCCGCTGACGATGCGTTCGAAGTTGAGCCGCTGCAGCTTCGGGTTGAGCGTGTAGGAAACCTGGTGCGGCGTAAGATAAACGCGGCCCGCTCGGTCGATGCTGATGGTGTTGGGAAGCTTGAGAAGATTCGACTGCACCGCATCCCAAATTTCGGCCGTCGAGAGTTTCGCGGCGACGGGAGCGTAGTAGAGGCGGCCAACGGGTGAGCCTGAGCGGAGCAGTTTTTTCCAGTACGTGGCGTTCGGAAAACTGGGGTCGTAGATGAACGCGTCGGCGTCGAGCTCCAATCGGTTTCCCTCCAATCTCGCGCTGCCGTGCGTCAGCATTTCGATGCCGATACGCGCGAGCGAACTGCGCTCAGTGAACTTCAGTTCGGCGAGATGCGCTTTCAGGAAATCGAGTTCGGCGGGGTGCCGGGGCCAGAAAGCGAGCGTGAGCGCGACCGTGCGTTCATCCTTGTTTTTAACGGTGAGGATCTGTCCGTCTTGGCTGGTCCAGAATTGGTCAGGGCTCATGAAAAAGGGTGGAGTAGGGCGGAATGCTCCCGCGACACAAGCGGGGAGTAATTTGTTGCATTCGCGGCGGCCGACTGGCACATCGGAAAACTTCACGGCACAAACGTGACCCGTGCGTTTCCATACCGCTTCCCCTCCATAGAATGAAATTCAAGTCCCTCCTTTCTCTTTGCGCGTTGTCGGTCGGCGTTGCCGCCGCCGTTCAGGCGCAGGATATTAAGCTGAACCTGCCCGCGCAAGGTGACGCTGCCGCGAAGGCGCCTGCCGCCCCCGCCTATACGGAGCAACAGCTCATTGAGGAGTTCGGCTGGTTCATGGCAAAGCGGGTTGGCCTCGCTGAACTCGACTTCAACCCGTCGCAGATCGCTGCGTTGATCAAAGGACTTTCCGCCGCGGCTGGCGGCAAAGACTCGCCGTACGATCTCGAGAAGATCGGGCCTTCCATGGATGTGTTCATGAAGGGCAAGCAAGAATCCTACATGTCCAAGTTGAAGGAGAAGAGTCTCGCTGAAACCACCGCGTTCGTCACGGAAGTGAAGAAGAAGGGTGATGTCATTGTGTTGCCCAGCGGCTTGATGTACCAGGTGCTCAAAGCCGGCGAAGGTCCGGCGCCGAAGCCGACGGAGACCGTGAAGGTTCACTACACCGGCACATTGGTGAATGGCACCGTATTCGACAGCTCAGTTCAACGGGGCGAGCCCGTTGAATTCCAACTTGACCAAGTGATCCCCGGTTGGGCCGAAGGTCTGCAGAAAATTTCCAAAGGCGGTAAAATCAAACTCTATATCCCACCCGATCTCGCCTACGGCGATGAAGGCCGCCAGGGAATTCCGCCTGCTTCGACGCTCGTGTTCGAAGTGGAGCTGATCGAGATAAAGCCCGCTGCAGCGGCGCCGGCTGTACCGGCAGCAACTCCTGTTGCGCCTGCCGTAACGAAGTAAGTATTCGCCTCATTCACCAGTTTCGAGCCTCGGTTTCGGCCGAGGCTTTTTTTGCGCTCGAGCTTCGCGGGTGGAAGGCAAGCCGAGATTCCGTTCAGTGGATTAGCCCGGTGAGATCGCCGATAAATGCCTCGATCTCGGCTTCCGTGGTGGTCCATGAACACATCAGTCGATACCCGTGGTCCCCAATGAACCGATGGAAGATCCAACCTTGACGAGTCAGCGATTCGTAGACTTGTGGCGCGAGTTCAACGAACACTCCGTTCACCTCCGGCTCCAGGCAGAGTCGAACGTG
>JBDSPT010000141.1:0-3726 GCA_039930205.1 Opitutus sp.
GTTCCCAGGAAAATCCCTTTGAGTAACCGGTCATTTTGAAAACCGTCTCCATTCCGGCTTTTCTTCCCAGCGCCACGAGCGTATCCAGTTTCAGCAGATAGTTTTCGTCGAGCCTGGCGCCCGGGACCGAGCTCAACCGGGCGAGTTCAAGCCGGATCACCTGGTAGTTCGCTCCCATCCGCACCATGCGGGTGTAGTCGTCGGCGCCGAAGGTGACGCCGCCGCCGCCGTCGTTCGTGACAACGACAAATCCCCGCGCGACAACCTGCCGTCCGGTTTTATCGCGCAGACCAAATTTGATTTCTGCCGAAAGCGGCAGGGTGGCGGCACGCAGAGTGATGAGAAGAAACAGTCGATTCATGGGAGTGGCCCTGGAGTTTACTTGAAACGCGCGATGAGGGCAGGATCGGCGTCCGTGAGCGGCACTTGCAGTGTCTTGCCTGGGGAATGGATGACGCGGAAACGCACAGGGATTTCTGTCGCAGCCGGGCGGCCGCCCAATTCGCTCCACGGTAGCGCGACCTCGAAAGTGCGGCCGGGCGAGTCGGGTTTCGGGTCGGCCCGGCCGTTGAGCCAGTTAATCTCCACGAGCGAAAGCAGCCGGGTGTCGATGACGGCATGCGCGAGTGCCGTGCCGGTGGCCAGCGCGGGCTTCGCGATCGCGCGCCCATCGACGGTCAGTTGCCTGGTCGCGAGATCGAGGGCGATGCGTCGTTCGCCAAGCGTCAGCTCGACGTGGGCCGGCTCCTCGGCGGGAAACAGGATGCCGCCCACGTAGAGATGTTCCTTGTTTTGTAAAAGGTAGAGTATGGCCGATTGCGCGAGATCGCCGCCGGGGACGGGTTCGGTGGTGTCGGCGCTGGTCAACACGATCGGAGTCGCGTGGATGAACTGCGTGATGGAGCGGTCTTCCATGTCGCTCGTCCAGTCGTCGAGTTGGCCGTCGAATTGCAGCGGCACGGTTGTCTTCACCGCGATCACGGCCGGTTGGCCGCTGAGGTTCGGCAGATCGACGCCGGCGTTGGCGAGCAGGGTGGCGAGCAACTGCCGGTGCGATTCGGCCGCGGGATCCCATGGCTCAAGCGTCGTGACGACCAGGCGGCCGGAACCGCGTTTTTCCATCACTGCGACCGGAGCGGCGTGATCGAGGGTTTCCAAGCCGAAGAAGCCAACCCCGGCGCCGGGCGGGGGGCCGTGACGCAAGCCGCCGAGCACGGTGAGCGCATCGGCCGGGACCCGGGTGAGTTCGCCGTGAGCGAGCGATTTGCCCAGCGGTAGAAAATTCGCCGAAGCCACGCCCCACCACAAGGGATCATCGCTGGCGCCGTGGCGTGTACCGAAAAACTCACTACGCGGCCCAGGCGCGACCGTATAGCCCGGCAGCCGGCCGGCTGTTTCAGCCGAAAGGACGAGCACGGTGTGCCCTGATCGCGCGAGTTGGTCGAGCAGAGCGGGATCTGACTTGTCTCCCGACAGAATCAGCGAGGGAACTTGATCTTGCGCCGAGTGGACGGCGGCAAACGAGTCGGCGGGCAGCGCGGTGAGGGCGGAAAGTTGCGCTGCCGTCAGATTGCCAGTCAGTCCGATGTGGGTGAGCGGCGCGGTCCACGCCGGCCCGTCGAGGTACCGCAGCAGGTTCATCAGCACTGCGCGCGCGGCGGGTTGCTGGCGATTTTCAATCACCTGAGCCTGACAGAGGAGAGCGGTTCCGTTGCCAATGCGAAATTCCAACACGGCGGCGTTTTCGCGGCGCGTGGCGCCGGCGAGCACGCGGTAGGGCCCGCCGGCATGCATCCCGATCGCGTGGGGCCGTACGAAGGTGTCGTCGGCCACGCGTCCATCCACCGCGTTCCACTCTTCGAAATCGCCTTCCACGAGACCCGCAAAAATCGGATGACCCGGCGAGTGAAGTGGCAGGTCGCGGCTATAGAGGAGGTCCTTGGTGATCGCCGGCCAACCGGCGCGATCGAACTCCGGGAGCGAACTGCGCACGCTCGACCAAAACGGCAATCCCAGCGGCAACCAGGCCGGTGCTTCAGTTTGGGCGAGCACCAGCAGGCGACCGCCTTGTTGCAGGTAACGACGCACGTCGTCCGGACGGCGCCCGAGCGCATCGCGGGCAACCCCGGGTGGGACCAATACGAGCGTGTGCGCGGCGTCGATCGGAAGCGTGGATGAGACCTCGACGGTCAAGCCCAGTTCTCGCAACGCTGCGGTGAGCGAGGGCGCGAGGACTGGTACGACGACCAAGCGACGATGGAGGGAGGGGGTGGCGACCACCGACTTGGCGATGACGTGCATCGGCAGGCGATCGCTTTCGAGCACGGTGCTTTGCGAGTCCCGTACGGTGACGACGAGATCACCCGAAGTTTCGGCGTTCAGCGTCAACGAACGGCGCTGTTGCCCGGCGGGAGCGAGGGTCACCTGCCAGCGTTGCTGTTGTGAACCGTAGGTGCAGTCCACCGTCAGGGTGACGGGCTCCTCGCGATCATTGCAGACCACGATTTCCCGATTGAAAGCCGAGTCGGCGAGGATGGACTTCCGGCGCGGCCAAACAAAGCCAACGACGGGGGAGAGGCCGCGCGCTGCCTCGTTGCGCAGTGTGGGGAATTTCCACGTCACCGCATCCACTCCGGGGTCAGGGTGACGCGCGGAGAACTTGGGGTTGGGCACGATCAACCATTGCTGCATGAGGAACGGCATGATGCCGGAGGCGCCGTAGTAACGCGCCTCGAGAAACTTCTCCCGATAGATGCGCGATTCCTCGGTGTGCCAGTCCTCGCGACTGTCAAAGTCGTATCCGCTCGGCAGGCGCGTCTCGCCGCGACCACCCATCCAGAATTCGCCGAGCACGAGCGGAACCTTGCCGCTGACAGACCATTCCCGCATCGCGCGGTTGTACTGTTCCTGCATGTGAATGTGGATGACCTCCTGTTGCGGATTGATCCAGGCGGCGCCCGAGTGTTGGACGACGGCCGCGGGATCGAGGTTTTTGATGAGAGCGTCCAGCTTGAGCACCCAGCGTTCGCGTTCGGGCGTGCGGCCGAAGCGCAGTAATTCATTTTCAACATCCCAGATGACCGACGACGGGCTGTTCACGTCGCGCCAGTACCACTCGGCAAACTGGGCTTCCGTGTGTCGGAGGAGTTCATCTACGCCGCGATCATAGTAAGGTGCGACCGAAGACCACAGGGAGCTCTGGTTGACCACGAGCAGGCCGGCCTCGTCGGCGGCGAGCAAGGCGTCGTGCTCGTGGATGAAGCCATGCATGCGCACAGCGTTGTAATGGAATTCGCGCTGGTACCATTCGAGCAGGCGGCGGCCCTCGACGCGCGCCGTCTCCGGAGGAAATGATCGCGCGATCTTTTCCTGGGAAGGGCCGCGCAGGCGGATCGGCTGGCCGTTGAGCATGAAATTTTTGCCGTCGATCCAAAACTCACGGAAACCGAAACGCGTATCCACGGTTTCGGAACGGTCGCCGGCGCGCACCGTCGTGCGCAGCGTGTAGAGATGGGGATGCTCCGGACTCCAACGCAGCGCTTCCGCCCACGGCGCGGCGGTTTCGGTTAGTGCGAGGTCGTCTGATCCCGTGGCGTTGAGGTGCTGTATGGGCAATTCGAGCACGGGCTTGGTGCCGTCCGGCCAGGCGTAAACAGCCTGGGAGACCTCGACCCTGGTGCGGGCGGCGTCTGCGCCGCGGACCCAAGTCTGCACCGTCAGGGTTCC
>JBDSPT010000142.1:0-10894 GCA_039930205.1 Opitutus sp.
ATCTTAACGAAGGTTTCGTTCACCGTGAACGGCAAACCGTGCGCGTTGGAGCTCGACACACGCACAACGCTTTTGGACGCCTTGCGTGAACATCTGCGCCTCACCGGCACGAAGAAAGGCTGCGATCAAGGACAGTGCGGCGCGTGCACTGTAATGGCCGGCGACCGCCGCATCAATTCCTGCCTGACGCTGGCGGTGATGCATCAAGGTGACCGCATCACGACCATCGAAGGCCTCGGCACGCCGGAGAATCTGCATCCGATGCAGGCCGCCTTTGTCAAATGCGATGGCTACCAATGCGGCTACTGCACGCCCGGCCAGATCTGCTCCGCCGTGGCGATGCTGGCCGAAATCAAAGCGGGTATCCCCAGCCATGTGACAACCGATCTCATGGCGCCACCCCAGCTCAACCTCGCCGAACTCCGCGAGCGGATGAGCGGAAACATCTGCCGCTGCGGCGCCTATTCCAATATTGCGGAAGCGATCACCGACGTCGCCGGGAGGACCACATGAGGCCCTTCACCTTCGAGCGAGCGAAGACGCCCGCCGACGCCGCGGCGGCCGCCGCCCGTCATCCCGGGGCAAAGTTTGTCGCGGGTGGCACCAACCTGCTCGATTTGATGAAACTCGAGATCGAGACGCCGCCACATCTGATCGATGTGAACGGACTCGCGCTCGACCGGATCGAGCCGACACCGGAAGGGGGACTGCGGATCGGCGCCCTGGTGCGCAACACGGATCTCGCGGCCGACGAACGCGTGCGGCGTGACTACGGCGTTCTCACCCGGGCGCTCGTCGCCGGCGCCAGCGGCCAGCTGCGCAACATGGCGACCACCGCGGGCAATCTCCTGCAGCGAACGCGCTGTCCTTATTTTTACGATACCAATCAACCGTGCAACAAACGCGCGCCCGGCAGCGGTTGCGGCGCCCTCGCAGGATTCAGCCGCCAACATGCGATTCTCGGCGTGAGTGAAGCCTGCATTGCGACGCACCCGAGCGACATGGCGGTGGCGCTCCGCGTGCTCGATGCCGCCGTTGAAACCATCCGGCCCGATGCCACGACCCGCACGATTCCGATCGCAGACTTCCACCGGCTACCCGGAGACGAACCGCAGATCGACACGACGTTGCAGCCCGGGGAATTGATCACCGCGGTCACGCTGCCGAAGCCGGTGGGAGGGACTCATCTCTATCACAAAGTCCGGGACCGTGCGTCGTACGCCTTCGCCCTCATTTCCGTCGCCGCGATCGTGCAAAGGGATGGGACCGGCCGGGTCGCGCTCGGCGGGGTGGCGCACAAACCATGGCGCGTGGAGGAGGCGGAAACGGAGATGCCGCGAGGAGCAAAGGCCGTGGTCACGCGTTTGCTGGCCGGCGCGAAACCGACGGAGGAAAACGCGTTCAAGCTGAAGCTCGTCGAACGGGTACTGGCCTCGGTGTTGGCGGAAGCAAAAGGAGCGGTGGTATGAAATTCGATACTCCCGCCACGACCAATCCGATCGACCAGCTGAAGGTTGTCGGCCAGCCCGTCGATCGCATCGATGGCCCGCGGAAAACGACCGGCACCGCACCTTACGCCTACGAGCGACACGACGTGGTCGCGAATCAAGCTTATGGGTACATCGTGGGCAGCGCGATCGCCAAGGGCCGGATCAACGCGGTGGACCTTGCGGCGGCGAAAGCGTCTCCGGGCGTGCTCGCCATCGTCACGGCCGAAAACGCCGGGAAACTCGGGCAGGGACAATTCAACACGGCGAAGCTCCTCGGTGGGCCCGAAATTCAGCATTATCATCAGGCGATCGCCATCGTCGTAGCCGAGACCTTCGAACAGGCTCGCGCGGGCGCGAATCTCGTGCGGGTGAGCTACGAACGGGCGGAAGGCGCCTTCGATCTCGCGGCCGCGAAAGACTCGAGCACGAAACCGGAGAAATCATCAGGCGGACCGACTGACTCTGCGGTCGGTGATTTCGCTGGTGCCTTCGCAGCTGCGCCGGTCCAGTTCGACGCGACCTACACCACGCCAGATCAGTCGCACGCGATGATGGAGCCGCACGCTTCGATCGCCGCGTGGCAGGGTGACAAGCTCACGTTGTGGACCTCCAACCAGATGATTGCGTGGGGCGTCGGCGACATGGCGAAGACCTTGGGAATTCCCAAGGAGCACGTTCGACTCATCTCGCCCTTCATTGGCGGTGGCTTCGGGAGCAAACTGTTCCTGCGGAGCGATGCGTTGATGGCAGCCCTGGGTGCGAGAGCGGCCCGCCGTCCGGTGAAGGTTACCTTGCAGCGCGCGTTGATCATGAACAACACGACGCACCGCACGGCGACCATTCAGCGTATTCGCCTCGGCGCGACGAAGGACGGCAAGCTGACCGCGGTCGCCCACGAGAGCTGGTCGGGGGATCTCCCGGGCGGCGACGTCGAAACGGCGGTGAACCAAACCCGGCTCATGTACGCCGGCGCCGACCGCATGACCGCGATGCGGCTTGCGGTTTTGGATTTGCCCGAAGGCAACGCGATGCGTGCACCCGGGGAAGCTTCGGGTTTGATGGCGCTGGAAATTGCCATGGACGAGATGGCGGAAAAACTCGGGCTCGACCCGATCGAATTTCGGGTGCTCAACGACACGCAGGTGGTGCCGGATCATCCGGCGAAACCTGAATCGGGCGATCCGCAGTCGAAAAAAGACGGGGACCAGGAGCAGTCGAACCCACATCCACCGTTCTCCCAGCGGCAGTTCGTGGAATGTTTTCGCCAGGGCGCCCAGCGCTTCGGCTGGAACAAACGCCGTGCGCAGCCGGGCACGTCGCGCGAAGGCCGCTGGTTGGTCGGCATGGGCGTGGCCGGTGCGTTCCGCAACAACCTGCTCACCAAATCAGCCGCGCGAGTACGCGTCGATCGAAGCGGCCGGGTCACCGTTGAGACGGACATGACCGATATCGGTACCGGCAGCTACACGGTGATCGCACAAACCGCCGCCGAGGTGATGGGCGTTCCGCTCGAACAGGTGGACGTGCGGCTGGGCGACTCGAGCTTTCCCGTTTCGTGTGGCTCCGGCGGACAGTGGGGCGGCAACAATTCGACCGCGGGCGTGTATGCGGCCTGCATGAAATTACGCGCCGCCATCGCCCGGAAAGCAGGCTTCGAATCGGATAATATCGTCTTTGCCGAAGGGCGCGTAAGTTCTGGAAGTCGCAGCGTCACGCTCGCCGAAGCAGCGGGCGGCCAGGAGATCGTGGCGGAAGATCACATCGAATACGGCGATCTGGACAAGAAGTACCAGCAGTCCACGTTCGGCGCCCATTTCGTGGAGGTGGCCGTCGACGCGGCCACGGGCGAGACACGAGTGCGACGAATGCTGGCCGTGTGTGCCGCCGGTCGTATTCTAAATCCCAAGACAGCGCGCAGCCAGGTGATTGGCGCGATGACGATGGGGGTGGGCGCGGCGTTGATGGAGAAGCTCGCGGTGGATCAGCGGCGCGGTTTTTTTGTGAACCACGATCTGGCGGGCTATGAAGTGCCGGTGCACGCCGACATTCCGCACCAGGAGGTCATCTTCCTCGATGAGACCGACCCGATCTCCTCGCCGATGAAGGCCAAAGGCGTGGGCGAGTTGGGGATCTGCGGAGTGGCGGCGGCGGTGGCGAACGCCATCTATCATGCAACCGGCGTGCGCGTCCGTGATTACCCGATCACCTTGGACAAACTGATCGATGGGCTCCCGGAAGTGGCCTGAGGGTAGACCGGTGAGTGCGAGATCTTGGATCGGTTCTAAGCATACTCCCGATGACCCTGTTATTATGAGACCCGATGACACTCCGCCCAACTCAGAGCAGTTGGGTGTTAAACGCAGGGATACGCGGCCGTGCCCGGAATTCGCTGGAGCATTTTATCGAAGCTGTGGCCGTATCGGAATGGAGGGACGGCCTCTATGTCGTCCAGTTTGACGGCAAAGAACGACACGGAGGTCGTCCCTTGTTGCTCCGCTCTTCGATTACGGGTCCACTTCAACTTGAAATGCTCTAGAGCCTTTTAAACGAAACTGTAGCCGAGTTCCTGTCATTGCGAGAAGCGCAGCGACGAAGCAATCCAGCTGGATCGCCACGGCGCGCTTCGCGCACCTCGCGATGACAATGCGGCGGCGTCCGGCTACAGTTTAAGTTAAACCGCTCTAGCGCTCCACGCCGGAGGTCACCGCGACGAGAGCGTCCTGGAGACGCTGAATGTCCACGGGCTTCGTCAGATGCACCTGGAACCCTGCCTCGGTGCTGCGATCCAGATCGGTACGGGAGCCGTATCCAGAAAGTGCGATGCCGCGGAGACCATGGCGCTCGCGCAAGGTCCGCATCAGATCATATCCATTCCCATCGGGAAGGCCGACGTCAGAAATCACGACTGAGAACGGCTGTCGGGCCGCGGCCGCCAGCGCGTCAGCCACTGAACCCACGGCGGTGACTCGTAGATTGCGACTTCGCAGCATGAACAACATCGCTGCGCGACTCGGTTCATGATCTTCAACCAGCAAGATCTCGCCCCCGTTGGCATCCGGCGCGGACGCTGACGCCACCGCCAATCGCGCTTTTTCCACCGCCATGTCCGAGCTGCTCAGCGGAATTTGAATCTGGAAAGCCGCGCCATGGCCGCGACCGGCACTGGTGGCATTGATCGAGCCGGAGTGCAGGCGGACGATGGCTCGCGCGAGGGTGAGCCCGATGCCCATTTTCCCAACGTTGTCGGAGCTTCCATTCTGGTCGCCTTGCTCAAATGGCTCGAACGCGCGCCGCAATTCCTCAGGCGTCATACCGGCGCCATTGTCGGTGATCGTGATCGAAACGAGACCAGCCTCGCGGAGGACGCGGCACCGTACGTGCACGTGACCTTGCGCGGGAGTGAAACGTACCGCGTTCTTTAAAATCCGGCCCAGCGCCTGCTCCAACCGCTGCACGTCCGCCTGGATTTCGGTTTTAGCCGCATTGGTATCATACTCCACAATCAGTCTCTTCGCCTCGCTATCCGGTTCTGACTTTGCGATCACCCGACGCAACAGGCCGTCGATCGACGTGGCTTGAAGACTAAGCCGTATCGTACCTTTGCTGACGCGCGTCAGGTCCAGCAGGTCGTCGATCAGGCTCGCTTCCAACAAAGCACTGGTCGCAATCGCGTTGAACTGCTCACGGATGGGTTCCGGCAATTCCTGGTTGGCGGCACCTTCGCTCGCAAGCAACACCACGGGATTGAGCGGCGTGCGGAGTTCATGCGACAGCGCCGCGATGAATTGATCCTTTGCCGATGAGGCAGATTCGAGCCGGCTGCGGGTCTGATCGAGCAAGTCATCTCGATTTTTCAGTTCGTCGATCGCCCACATCAAGACGCTCTCCGCTGTCGCCAATCCCACGTATCCGCCTCGTTCATTCACCACGCACGCCTCGGAAATCTGATGCCGGGTGAAGAGCTCGATGATCGACTGCGCGGGTTCACTGGTCCGGATCGCGAGCGGCTGAACCGGCGAAACGAGATCGCCCAGAATCCGGTTGCCGGCGGACGCGAACCCCGCGACATCGGCCAGCCGAACCACTCCGACCAGCGTGCCGAGCGAACGATCCGTGACCGCGCAGTGCTGCGCCCCCAAGACCTTCATCGCCGCCGCGACGTCGCCCAGCCGGTCTTCCGAATGTCCCACCACCACCCGAGGGCTGATCAAATCGCCGGCTGTCATGTGGTCGGCCAAAATTAGATGGTATCTTCGATCACGAGTTCGACTTCGATATCCAGCAGGAGCAGTTCGGACTCGGCCATAATGGGTTTCACCCGGTTGAGAACGAACGTGATCAGACGCTCCTCCCCCACTTTGCGCATGACGGCGGATCGGACGATGACCTCTTGCACGATGTTATCCTTCAGCACGAGCCGCTCGAATTTTTCGTTGGTCATCAGGCGAAGCGTTCGCGACATCGCTTCGCCTCCGATCGCGGCATCGCGACCGATCACGAGCGCGTCCTTGATCGGCGGAATTTCGAGGGCGCGGACCCGCACCCGGATCAGTTTTTCACTCGATAGGACGGGGGGAGAACGGAGAGATTTTTTGCTGGTTTTCAATGGGGTCGCGCCAGGCGCGGGACAAACTTCAACGGCAAATAAACTTCGTCAACTCCCGCGTCTCCGAGTGTACGAAAATCTCCCAGCAGCGCGGAGACTCGCGCCGAAGGCGCCCGTTTCCAGCCGAGGCGGAGGGCAATGCGGACCTCCGTTCCACCCGCACCCGGCTCAGTAACGGGCAGCCGGGAAACGACCTCGGCACTTTGGGATCGCGGCCCATGAGAGGCGCGAACTCCAGCGCACGGACGTTCCATTAATTGGACATCATGCTTTTGCTGATACAGGGATGGGGCGAACGTCCGAACGCTCACTGTCCAGAACTTCGGCCACCATTCTAGCCAGCGCATCCGAGGTGTACGGCTTGGGCAAGTGACGCCCAGGATGAACTGCCAGCCCCTTGGATCGCGCGTCGAATCCGCTGGCTGTGATCACTGGCAATTCCGGCGCCGTGCGCCGCAACACCTCGATGAACTCATGCCCATCCATCAACGGCATCATCAAATCGGTGACGACCACGTCGATCGTCGAACCAAACGTTTCAATGCATCGCACGCCTTCGGCCCCATTGGCTGCCAGGATCACTTCGTAGCCGAACTCCGTCAGCGCCCGCGAACTGGTTTCACGAATCAGCGGCTCGTCATCGACCAGCAGCACCTTTTGTCCGCTCCCGCGAGGAATGGACGACGCCGCGGCGGCGTCTGCCGGAGCAGGTGAAGACGTGCCCGACGCAGGCAGGTAGATCCGGAACGCACTTCCTTCATCAAGCTTGCTGGTCACCTCCAGAAAACCGCCATGGCTGCGCACGATCCCAAGCGCCGTGGACAATCCCAGCCCGGTACCCTGGCCCAGCTTCTTCGTCGTATAGAAAGGCTCGAAAATCCGGTGAATGACATCGGGACTGATGCCGGATCCCGAGTCGGTCACTTCGATCTCCACATAGTCGCCGGCCAGCGCCCCCGGATGCGGGCTGGCCCGCTTCGTATCGACCTTTCGGGCACGCGCAGTGATCGCCAGCTTCCCGCCCTTGGGCATGGCGTCGCGGGCGTTGACACACAGGTTCATCACGACCTGTTCGATCTGGGTGCGATCGCCCGTGATCACGGGCAACTTGTCCGGAAGAGCGCTCCGAATCACGATGTTCTTCGGGAAGGTGTTGGCCGCGATTGCCTCCATCTCGGTGATGATCGCGCCGATTCTGATCCGTTCGCGCGTCCCCTCGACGCCACGGGCAAAGGTGAGCACCTGCCTCACCAGATTGGCGCCGCGGCGCGCGCTCACCTCAATGTTGTTGAGCAATCGCTGGCTTTCCTGATCGAGGTCCTGTTCGCGCAACAATTCCGCGCCGATGACGATCGGCGTGAGCACGTTGTTCAAGTCGTGAGCAATTCCCCCCGCCAGCGTGCCGATTCCCTCCATCCGTTGAGCGCGCAGGAATTGTTCTTCCAGCTGTTTCCGTTCGGCCGCAATCCCCGCGAGCTGGGTGGCTGAATTGACGAGCAGGAGATCCGAGGCCGCCGGTTGCTGGACCCGTTTGTAGTAGACCGCGAAAGCCCCCAGCGCCCGGCCATTGGAGTCGGCAAACGGTTGGGACCAACACGCCCGCAGCCCATGGCTACGGGCGAGTTCCTTTATCGCAGAGGCCCGCTCGTCGCGATACAGATCCTCGATGATCACGCGTTGGTTCGAGTGAACCGCCGCTCCACACACGTAGGCGTCGGCGCCAATTGGCCAGCCATGAACGGCGTCGTTGAACCGTTTCGGCAAACTCGGCGCGGACCCGACCAGAAGATGGCTGCCGGATGGATCCACCAGCAGGATCGTGCACAGCATCTCCGGATGTTCGGCTTCGACGCCATGAACAATCGAATCGAGAATCGCCGGCAGTTTGGCGCCCGTGGCCATGAGCATCATCGTTTGAGTGCGAAGGCTCTCGCGGGCTTGCGCGTTCCGCAGCGCGGAAAAGACGGTCGCCGGTAGCAGTGCGACCAATCCAAATACACCCAGACTGATCAGGATCTCGATGCTCTTCTGCGCCGCCAGAAGACTGCCGGATCCAAGCGATCCAAATCCGAGGGCGGTGAACGTCTGGGCGACGCAGGCGATGATCAGGATCGCGACGGTCGTTCCGCGCAGCCCAAACCGCACCGCCGCCCAAATCGTAAACGGGAAAGCGACGTACAGCGTTTCGGTCTGCCTGAGCCACTGGAAGTAGAACGCGGCACTCGTTATGGTCAACGCACCCACCAGCAGCACGGCAAATTCCACGCGCCCTGCGCGATTATTCCATTCGGCGCTTTTCTCGACACCGCGTTGCCAGACCAGCACCGCTGGGGTGAGCAGAACGACCCCCAGAAGATCACCGGTGTACCACGTCGTCAGGTCCTGCCACCAGTTTCCCTGCGGCGCGACACGATGGACGAGCGTTGCACCGATCAGCGCACTGGGGATGAGCCCAACCACTCCACCCAACCCGACGATGCCAACCAGTTCACGGACGGATGCCAGGGTGGGACGTTCAACGAAAAACCGGCGAACCAGCGACGCCCCAAGGAGGGCGGAAATACTATTGCCCACGTGAGCGACGGCCATGAACGACAGCGGCCACGGCTGCCACACCGCATTGTACGCGAGATCTCCCAGACCGGCGGCGACCACGAGGCCCGCCCATTGCCGAAAGGGTGCGACCAACAGGGCGCCCAAAAACAAACCACTCGGCAGCCAGACGTACGAAATCGTGTTGGTCCAATGCGTGAAGAATCCTGATCCGCACGAACCGACGAAATAGACCAGACCGACCAGCGCAGCACGACGCCGATAGTCGACACCCATCCGAAAGTACGACCTCGGGCCGAACCCTGTGCGCGGAAAAATTGAATCACTCAAGTTGATACGCTTTCGCTGAAGCGACTGACGGACACCGGTGCCGGCACCGCTTGCAGCTTGGGTGTTTGTAAACGGCGGACTCGGATTGTCACTGGAATTACCGGTCGCGCGCCCGATGTTCGACACCCTCCAACCGACAAATTTGTGCAATCCATCCGCAACAGTCCGACCGTCGTGGTACCCCTGGAGATTTCGTGATCGGCCGGTCTCGGACGGTTGCCCCGCGCAACACGGGCGCGCGGTCCGGGCGAAGGGGCAGAGAGTTTGCATCCATGGCCCTCCCTTACGCCGTACCGGTTTCGTCAGTACACGATGCGGCTGAAGAAACGCCACCGCTCAGGCATAACCGAGCCGTCCCCTGCCCACCGGTTTTAGCGGATCAACGCGGGACTGTTGGTATCATCAACACTGTTGACCGTGTTCACCCCATCCGAGCGCACCCAGGCCGCGAACATCCAGAGCGCACTGAACAGCACAGCCACAAACACCAACCATTCCACCGGCCGGCCGCGACGAGAAGGGCCGGTCGCGTTTTCATCCTCCCTCGCGGCGCTGGCATCAGTCCGTGGATGGGCGACTGAGGAATACGCGACCATGATCAAGCGACCGTTTGAGATGCGCTAGGCCGGCAGGCGTACCCGCGGTTGAAGCGCACCTTGCCGGCAGTTGAATCCAATCGTTTTCATTTCCACCGCGTCAGACGCAGTAACTGCCACCAGGTTTCAACTGATTCACGCGACTTACTCATCGTGCTCCGATCGGGTGGACCCAACAGCCAGGGCCATGCAGTCGAACTCCGGCAAAAACGTGTCGCATCCGTCGTGAGACCGATGACTGGCGCGGCTCACCCCGCGTCCACCGTCTCACGACGGTGGCTACTTCCGCCGCAGGGAGCCGCCTGATATTTGTAGCATCGGTCGTGAGACCGATGACTGGGCGGCTCACCGCGCTTCCACCGGCTCACGACGGTGGCTGCTTCCGCCGCATGGATCCGGGTTCAGGGGCGTTAGACCTGGCGCGCCCCCCATTGCCAGCCGGCGGCTCCGAGGCGCTCCTCGCTACAACTTAACGTTCCTGAGTCGAAGCGCGTTCGTGATGACAGACACGGAAGAAAGAGACATGGCAGCGCCCGCCCACATGGGGCTGAGCAATGCCCCCGTGAGCGGATAGAGCAATCCCGCGGCCACCGGGACGCCGACGAGGTTATAAATGAACGCGAAGAACAGATTTTGCCGGATATTGCGAAGAGTTGCCCGCGAGAGATGAATCGCCTTCGCCACCGCCCGGAGATCGCCTTTCACGAGGGTCACCGAACCACTTTCGATCGCTACGTCTGATCCCGTCCCCATGGCGATGCCGACGTCCGCCGCCGCCAACGCGGGTGCGTCATTAATTCCGTCGCCAGCCATCGCGACCCGTTTCCCTTCCCGCCTCAGGTTTTCCACCAGACGGATTTTGCCCGCCGGCTCAATCTCCGCCTCGAATCGCCCAATCCCCAGCGCTTTCGCGACGCTCTCCGCCGTGCCGCGATTATCGCCGGTCGCCATGACCAGCTCGATCTTCAGATCGCGCAACTGTGTCACCGCCTCCCGAGTCGTGCCTTTGATCGGATCAGCCACCGCCAGAAGTCCCGCAGCCCGGCGATCGGCGGCGACGAAGAGCACTGTTTTGCCCTCACCCTGCCAGCGGCTCACCTGATCTGTCGCGACGGACGGAATGCTCACGCCTTCGGCTTCGATGAACGACCTTTTGCCAACCGCCATGTCGCGACCTCCCACCCGCCCGACCACTCCGCCCGCGGTCACTGACCGGAAGTTGGTTGTTTCCAGAAGCTCAAGCTTCCTCGTCTTCGCCCCTCTCACCACGGCTGAAGCCAGGGGATGCTCAGAGGAACGCTCGAGCGATGCCGCCAGTT
>JBDSPT010000143.1:0-3537 GCA_039930205.1 Opitutus sp.
GGCGAACCCGTCGCCAGCACGAACGTCCCGTCCTTCAAGACAATCGTGGGTGTCATCGATGAGGTGGGTCTCTTTCCGGGAGCGATCGAGTTGGCTTCCCCCTGCTGCAAACCATAGAGGTTCGACGCGCCGAGCTGGGTCGTAAAATCATCCATCTGATTGTTCATGAGAATCCCCGTACCCGGAATCGTGACACCGGATCCGTAGGCTCCGTTCAGCGTGTACGTCGTGCTCACCACGTTGCCTTGACCATCAGCGGTTGAGATGTGCGTCGTTTCCGACGACTCGGCCGGTGGTCGAACCACGAACGTGCCCAGACCGGGCGCGATACGATCTGACGGTGTGGCATGATCCTCTGAGAAATCGGCGATGCGATGGTGGACGTACGCCGGTGCGAGCAGCTCCGTTAGCGGGATCCGCACAAACTCCGGATCAGCCCCGTACTCTGCGCGATCGCGGAATGCCCGCTTCATGACTTCGACGAACAGGTGGTACTTCGCCGCGGAGTCCTGGCCCAGCGAACGAATGTCCGTCGTTTCCAGCATGCCGAGCATCTGCAGCAGCGCGATTCCGCCCGAGCTTGGCGGTGGCGTCGTCACAATCTCGTAACCGCGATACTGGCCCCGGAGCACCTGTCGCTCCTTCGCCCGATAGTTCTTCAAATCCTCCAGCGTGATCACTCCACCGTGTGCGGCCATGGCATCAGCTATACGGTGCGCCGTTTCGCCCTCGTAGAATTCGCGCGGCCCTTGTTGCTGCATCCGGGCAAAGGTCGCGCCCAAATCTCGGTGCACGAATGTGTCACCAGCCTGCCAATACGCTCCGTCTTTGAGAAAGATCCGTTTCGATTCCGCTTCGCGACTCAACCACTCTGCCCAAGTCTTGAAACTTGCTGCAGTGCCTTGCGAAACGGCATGTCCGTCCACCGCCAGCCGTCGCGCGGGTTCGCAGATCTCGACCCAACTCACTTTGCCTGATCCGTACCGCTTCACCGCCAGAGCGAAACCCGCAATCGTCCCGGGAACCCCGCTGGCCTTCCACCCTTCGATCGATGAGCCCGGTCCGTTCTTCAACTTGCCGTCCGAGCCGACGTACATGTCGCGGGTTGCCGCGGCCGGAGCGGTTTCCCGGAAGTCGATCGCCACATCTCGACCATCGCGGGTGTGAATGATCATGAAACCACCACCGCTGATATTGCCGGCAAACGGATAGACCACGCTGAGCGCGAGCCCCGTCGCGACCGCCGCGTCGACCGCGTTTCCGCCCTGGCGCATAATCGTCACGCCCGCCTCCGAGGCGAGGACGTGCACCGAGGCAACCATGCCGTTCTTGGCTTCGACCGCGACGCGTTGCGCCTCAGCAGACGACGGCAGCTGCACCAGCGCACACGCGATCCAGAGCGGGATTCGTTTCAACGCGCTCAACATTCCGCAGCGTCGTCCGTGAAGGCGCACCTCTCAAGCGGTAATCCGCAAAACACACCATAGACACACACACCCCCTCGTCCGGCTTTTCCTCCCGCCAGCGTTCCGCTGCTACGTCAGGCCGCCGCCCGCGCTCTGCAGGAGTAGAGCGGGTCCCAGCCCGCTCTACTCTCATCTCAGAACCTCACACTCGCATTCAGCTTCCACGTCCGGGGCGCAGCAATCGCAACGGGGCCGCCGAAGTACAGGCGATCAAAAACGTTGTTCACCGTGAGGCTCAACTCGACGGGATGCTTCGCCGCATTGAAGCGATGGCTCAGGAAAATATCCACCAGACCCACATCGCCTTGGTAGACGGTGAACGACTGGTCCTGGCTCACCCAGAATCCACTCTGGTAGGTGTAGCCTGCGCCGACCGAGAAATTCTTCAGTGAACCACTACTGAACGTGTACTTGTTGAAAAACGAGAATCGGTACTGAGGAATGTTGGCGAGCGTTGGCCTGTGCTGATTATTCGTATCGCCGGTTACGTTACCCGCGTAGGAGCCACCTCGCACCACGTTGATGGACGAGGGATCGTCCTGCACGATCCTGTAGGTTGAGTAGTAAGTTGCGGAGATGAGCGCCTGATAACTCCGACTCGGCGTATAGATGAAATCGCCTTCGTAACCCTCGACGCGCTGCAGGCCGGAAGCGCTCCGGAATGTATCGGTCCATGCGAAGCCCGAGTCCCGCAGTCGTTTTTCACGAGCCGCATCCTGGACAAGGATGTTTTCGCGATCGACCCGGAAGTAGCTGATGGTACCGCTCAAGGTGTTGTCCCGGAAGTCGGTTTTCAACCCGACGTCGTAGCCCATGCCTTTCTCCGTGGGGAAGAGTTCACCGCCTTCCTTGGCGCCCGTCTGCGCATTGGTCGCGATCGGATTGCGCCCCCCTTCGAAACCACCGGGGACCTGGTACGATTTGTTGTAGCTCGCGAATGCCACGACAGCCGGCAGTACCCGGGCGGATACGCCGACCATGGGTGTCGTGCTTGAGGTGTCGGTGGCGGGGATGACCACCCCGTTCGCGTCCTTCTTGTCGCCTTTTTCGTTGTACGCGTGATTCTTCGTCAGCGAGCGCCGCACGCCTGCCGTCACAATCAACCGGTTCTCAAGATACTTGCCCTGATAATTGGCACTATAGCCGGTGTCCTCGCGGATGTTGCCCGCAAAGTAAGAGTCGGCGCCGAGTTGATCAGAGTATTTCAACAGCAGCTTTTTCAAATCGGGGATCTGGTTATAGTTCAACGTCAGGACGTCGAGCGGCAGCCAGCCGAAGGATCGTGAATCGAAATTAACCGTGAACGGATCGATGTAGGTCGAATACGGCTGGCTCGCGACGCTGCCAAAAAACTGCGACCAACCCGGAATGATTCCCGCCGCTTCGACCGCTGCCACGTTCACGAGCGGAAAGTGCCGGTAATAGGTGTCTTTGCTGTAGTCGAGCGACGCGACGAAGGTGTGATGGCCGCCGAGCTTGTCGATGGAGTACGTGAGATCGGCTTGATACGTGTTGCGACGATTCCGGTTGTGCTGATTGCCACCCGACAGATACGGAAAGGCCGGCCGATCGAAGACCATAAACCAGGGAACGTTGAGGAAGCCGTAGTTGAGTGACGTATGAGAATTGTTCGCCGGCACGGTCGGGCCCGTGGTGACAAAGGTCGCATCGCCCTTCCTGCTCAAGTTGAACGCGCCCACGGGTAGCTGTCCCGGATCGCCATTGATGAAAAAGCCCTGCTCCGCCTCGCTGCGCAGATGATTCCACGCGAGTCGGAGGTCGAGATCTTTGACGATGTTCAGCTTCAGTTGGACGTCGATGGCAGTATCGCGCCCCTCTTCCCAACTGCCGTGGCCGTTTTTGTTGAATGAATGTCCGCGGGGAAACCACGGCTGGTCGTACTGGGGCGGCAGGATGCCCGTCTGTTGAAATTTGCGCAGTCGCCATTGGTCCGCGGATTCTGTCACGGGCGATGCCCCGCTGGCCTTCTCGGCCATATATCGCGATTGCTGGACGAGACCGTATGCGCCCGTGCCCCGATACTTGTTATCGGTGTGCTCGATGCTCCCAT
>JBDSPT010000144.1:0-4987 GCA_039930205.1 Opitutus sp.
CGCACGACCAGACGCCGAGCAGCTTTCTCCCCAAGCACTCGTTCCACAGCTGTGGCTGTGTCGTCCCTCCGCTCATCCCTTTCGGCACTTTGAGTTGAAGAGCTCGAGCCGGCCGAGGCGGAATCGCGCATGAAGGCGGTCACCGATCCGGCAGTCCAGCTGTTGCAGCGGCTCATGCGGCTGCTGCGCTGGCGATTGTGGATTCAGGAGAAGCTGCAGCCCACGGAGTGGCAGGTCACTTTGTTGTGGGCGGCGGTGGCGGGCTTTCTCGGCGCGTTGTCATCGATGCTCTTCAGCGTTCTGGCTGAAGGTATCCACGAACTGCTGACGGGGCACAGCTCGGGGATCGTTGAGACAATGCGGCTGTTGCCGTGGTGGGCGCGCATCGCGGTTCCGGCGGGCGGTGGGTTGCTGGCAGGGGCCACCCTGTTGTTGGGCAAGCGACTCACGCGCGGACAAAGTTCGACCGACTACATGGAGGCGATCGTGATCGGCTCGGGCGTGGTGCCCGTGCGAGCGAGTCTGATCAAGAGCGCGGCGGCGTTGTTCTCGATCGGTTCCGGCGGATCGATTGGACGCGAAGGCCCAATGGTGCAGATCGCCGCGGTGTTGGCTTCGCTGGTGGGTCGCTGGCGTCGGTTCTCGCCGCCACAGTTGCGATTGCTGGTCGCCTGTGGTGCGGCCGCCGGCATCGCTTCCGCTTATAATGCGCCGATCGCGGGATCGTTCTTCGTCGCTGAAATCATTTTGGGTACGATCGCGATGGAGAGCCTGGGGCCACTCGCAGTATCGGCGGTCGTCGCGGCCCTGACCGTTCGCGTGATGACGAATGCCCAGCAACTCTATCAGGTTCCGGTGTTCAAACTCAGTTCGGCGTGGGAGATGCTGCCGTATGTCAGCCTGGGCTTGATCGCCGGAATGGTCGCGCCGTGGTTTCTGCGATCGTTGCGGCGGGCGGAAAAATGGTTTGTGGCGACGACCATGCCGCCGATCGCGAGGTTGGTGCTCGGCGGTATCATTGTCGGTGATATCGCGATCTTTTATCCGGAAGTGTGCGGCAACGGCTATACCGTGGTCGTGGGGATTTTGAACGGCCATATCTTATGGCAGCTGCTCGTGCCGATCATGCTCGCCAAGTGGCTCGCCACGGCTTCGTCGTTCGGCTCGGGAGCGCCTGGTGGTGTATTCACCCCTTCATTATTCATGGGCGCGAGCATCGGCTATCTCTTTGGCACGGCGGTGCACTCGGTCTGGCCCACGGGGGCCGCTGATCCGCAGGCATTCGCGCTCGTCGGGATGGGCGCATTCCTCGCCGCGGCCACGTACGCGCCGGTCATGGCAGTGATCATGTTGTTCGAGATGACCCTCAGCTATGACATCGTGCTGCCGCTGATGCTGTGCAACGTGATCGCATACTACACCGCGAAGGGAATTGAAGGAGAGTCGCTCTACAGTGAGGTGCTGAGGCGGAAAGCGGCGGAAACACCCGCGCCGGCTTTGCCGGCCGGCAGCGTCAAGGATCTGATGAAACACAACCCGCCGATTGTCTCGGCCACCGCCCGGTTTGCGGACATCGCCCGCATGTTCCTCTCGGTGCGGGTAAACAATATTTACGTGACGAGCGGGGAAGGCAGGTTCCTCGGCGCGGTGTCGTTGCACGACATCAAGCCGTATTTGGGTGACGCGGATCTCGCGAGCCTGGTGATCGCGAGTGACATCATGCGGGAGGAGTTTCCGCGGATCGGGCCTGAACAATCGTTGGGTGATGCGCTGGGCGCCTTTCTTGGCCAAAGCATCGAACGTCTGCCGGTGATTGACTCGACGCGTGGCCAGCTGCTCGGGAGTCTGTCGAAAAGTGACCTGCTCCTGGCGCTGGTCGAAAAGCGACAGAAGACCCCCGCGACGCCTTCGGCGACCTAAGCCGGATATCTGCAATCGGAAGCAGCCACTGTCGTGAGACGGTGGAAGCGGGGTGGGGCGGGCTGGTCACCGGTCTCACGACCGATGCGGCAAGGATTGTCCGACCGGGACTGCATGGTCACGGCTACGGCGTAATCGGCGTTACGATACGAGCAGATGGGGCGAACCGTGGCGGTGAGCCGCGGGCGCGAAGTCGACTTTCGTTTTATCGGTGCACCGCGGCCCGGTTGCGACGGCCAGCCCTACCTTCGATCACGTTAACTCTTGATCCGGGTGTTTTGCGGCTTTGTCACACGTCCGCCACACAACCGTAACATTGGCCCCTCATAGTGGTGTCGTTCTCGAAATCCAACATCGAACGGAACCTCAATGCTAACACCTACAAAAATCTGGACCACGCTGTTCGCCAGTGCGCTCCTAGCCACCACTTCACTGCTCGCTCAAGACAGCGGCCCCTTGATCGACATCCTCGTCAAAAAGGGCATCGTCAACGATCAGGAGGCCGAAGAACTTCGGGCCGAACTGACCCGAGATTCCAGTGCGGGAGTTATTTCCACCATTTCAGGCGGCAAGAGCACCGTCGGTCTTTCGATCAGCGGGCGCCTTCAGGTTCAATACGCCGGGCTGGGCACCGACATCAGTGGGGCAACGGTGCAGCCGGCTTCCACCAGCCACTTTTTTCTCCGCCGCGTATACGTCGGGTTTAAGGCCAACCTGGGCAACAACTGGAGCAGCACGCTCAACTACGATTTCGCCGGTTCGACCTTCGACCAGGCTTTTATCACGTGGCGCAAGAGCGATGCGTTCGCCCTGGATGTCGGCTTCCGCAAGGTCCCGTTTGGCCTCGAAGAGTGGTACACCTCGAGCGGCAGTCTCCGCGCGATTGAGCGCTCCCCGGCTACGCGCTACTTTGTCGAGAGCAACAACGGCCGCCGTCTCGGCGCTGGCAGCTACCGCATCGGTGCATTCGGCGGTGGCAAATTCGAAAACGGTCTCTTCTACAGCGTCGCGGCCACCAATCCCGAGCGTAACGAAGACGGCATTTCGGGCGTAACCAGCGCCGGCAGCAGCACCAATAACAATTTGGCCTACTGGGGAAATCTCGGCTACACCGCCAAAGTCGCCGACGGATGGACGTACACCGTGAATGGCTCGGTCGGGATTTTGCCGGACCAGGGCGGACCTTCCAACAGCGGTCTCGGCAAGGGCGACGACCTTAATGTTTACTCGCTGTGGGGCACCATCACCAACGGCAAGTTTGACCTCGAGGCGGAATATTTCCTCAGCGACAACAGCCACGGTGTATCGCTGATCCAGGACTCCAAAGCCAACGCTTACTTCATTCAGCCGTCCTACAAAATCACCGACAACTTTGAAGCCACGGTTCGCTACACGGCGGTCTACGGCGGTCGTCGGGGCATCAATCTCAGCGACGGCATCCGCTCAGCGCCCGGTGGTGGCACGATGAAAGAACTCGAGGAATGGTACTACGGCGTGACTTGGTTCTTCCGGGGCAACGATGCCAAGCTCCAGCTCGGCTACATCCATGGCGAAACCCGCGATACGGTCGCCGGCGCACCTGCTTCGGCCAAGACCGACGGCATTCGCAGTCAGATGCAGGTCAATTTCTAAAAATCGCAACTTAGCCAAACGGATACAACTCATGAAAACATTCGCATTGCTCCTCACGGTCGCGGCCCTCGCCGCCAACACCGCCAGCGCCCAAAAACTTGTCATTAAGGGTTCCGATACCTTGGGCGCCAAACTCGTTCCCCAGCTCGCTGAGGAATACAAGGCCCACCATCCCGGGGTGTCTTTTGAAATCGCCGCGGAAGGTTCCACCACCGGTATCGCCGCGATCACCGACGGCACGGCCCAGCTCGGCATGTCCTCCCGTCGGGCCAAGCCCACGGAAATGTCGGCCGCCCAAGCCAAGGGCGTGACGCTCAAACCCACGATTGTCGCCTATGACGGCATCGCTGTTATCATGAACAAAGGGAATCCGCTCTCCGGTTTGACGAAGCGTCAGGTGGAGCAGATTTTTGCGGGCGACGTCACTGACTGGTCAGCGGTCGGCGGCAGCCCCGGCAAGATCTCGCTCTACACGCGAAACACCTCTTCCGGCACGTATTCGGATTTCAAGGATCTTGCGATGAAGAAGCGGGACTACGCGGGTTCGTCTCAGAAGATGGCTGGCAACGAACAGATCGCTTCCGAAGTGGGCCGCAATCCCAACGGCATCGGCTACGTCGGTCTCGCCTACATGGAAGGGCCCGGGATCAAAGCGGCTGCCATCGATGGCGCGACCCCGAGCAAAGAATCTGTGCTGGCCAAGAAATATCCCTACGCGCGTCCGACGTTCTACTACACGAATGGTGACGCCATCGGCGAGGCGGCGAAGTTCATGGAGTTCACGTTGAGCGACGCCGGCCAGAAGCTCGTTTCAGACGTGGGCTTCGTGCCCGTCCGCTAAACGTCACAAATCACACGCTTGATTATTTAAGCTGAACCGGGCCCGCTTGACGTCAGTTAAGCGGGCCTTCGTTTTTCAATCCGTCGCATGTCCACTCCCACCTCGAGCGTAGCGGGCCAGAGCACGTTTACGATCAACCGTCGGCGCCAGCGTTTCCTGGGCCTGTCGCTCGATGATGTGATTCGCGTCTTCTTTGGCGGCAATGCCTTGGTGGCGGTGATCGTCCTCGCGCTGATCAGCTACTTCCTCTTCCGCGAGGGCGCCGGGTTTTTCGGCCAGAACCGGGAGAATCTCGAAATTTATCGCGAATCCGGTCTGGAGTACGTCGACATCATGCGGACGGCGGAGACCAATCACACCGCACTTTCCCGATATCTCTCCAATCTGCGACAGCGCGCCGTGGAGCACTACCTGAAGGATGAAAAGCTGTCCGTCGCCGAGGCGAATGCGAAGCTGACCGACTTTGACGCGTTTGCCGGCCGCTTCAGCGATGCCGTGGACCCGTTGCGGGGTTTGCTGTCCGACGTCACCGACGTGGCCACGGCAATCAAAACAAAGTTCTCCGTCGCTCAGGACCGAAAGGAAGAGCGCCTG
>JBDSPT010000145.1:0-3899 GCA_039930205.1 Opitutus sp.
GGCAGCGACAATTTTACGGCAGACAGCGGTGGACCCGGGCTCTTTGATTTCTCGCCATCGCGTCCGACGAATAAGCCGCTGTCGCAGTTGCCCACGGCGGTGAACATCCGCGGTTTTTATACCGGCACGCAGCTCCGGCTCGGGTTCCGCAATGGCACCCAGTTCGACGCGACCGTGTTGGGAGTGCCGAGCGATACCGTTGATATCGATCGTGCTGAAGTCGTTCGCGGCCCCGCGGCACTCCTGTACGGTGTGAGCACGCTGGGTGGAGTGGTCAATGTGCTGCCGAAAATGCCACTGGCGAAATCCCAACAATCGATCACCGCCACGGTCGGTAGCTTCGACTACTATCGGGCGAGCTTCGATACCACCGGGCCAATCCTGCCGGACGGGAAGCTCAACTACCGCGTGCTGGCCGCCCATTCATCCACCGGGAACGAGCTTGATGCTTACAAACTCGTGAACGACTTCGTCGCAGCGAAAGTCGAATGGCGTCCTTTCCGTGCGACGAACGTCTACGCGGAAATCCTCTACCAGCACACGAAGGAAAACGGCGTTGGTTTCAACGGGGGTGCGCGGGATATCTTCGATAACAACGACGCCACCATCGCCCGCAATCCGTACAATGAACTGTACAACTGGACGCGTGACGGAGGCGGCCGTTCCCGCCGCACGTTCAATTTAGCTGGCTCGGATACTGAAGAGGACACCCGGACTTGGAGCACGCTGGGTCAGGTGGAACAGACCTTGTTGCCCAATCTAACTCTGATCGCCGGCTACCAGTTTCTGCATGCCGACATCGAGCGACTGCGCATTATCAACCAGCGGACGGAGAGCGTAACCCTGGCCAATGCGCTACAGATCGTGCCGGACACTTCGCGGACCACGTACGCCAACGGCATCGTCAAGGCGATCCGCTATGATTGGGATAATGATCCCTTCGAAGTGGATTCCTCCCAGTACCGTCTCGAGCTAAATTACAAGCTGCAGGTCGCCGGAACTACGCACAGCTTCCTCGGTGGCCGGCAGAGTACCCGGGACGAGGTGTTCCGCCCGGATAACCGTCCCACGGTCCAGAATGCTTCGACTAACGCCGCCTGGATCCGGTCGGAGTTCCGCAGTGTCACTGACTACACGCCGATCTCCTATGATGGCACGACCTTTGAGCGTTTGCGCGACACGACCCAAACCAACTGGTTCGACGGGGACTACGCGGTTTATCAAGGCAAGGTCTTCCAGGAAAAATTGCATATCATCGCCGGTGTTCGACGGGATCGGTTCGCTTCCCGCGTACTCGATTACGACTACGTGAACGGAGTCCGGAATGCGGCCGCGACGTTCCCGAACGAGGGTCCCGGGACGGCTCGTCCATTCAACGCGCCGAAACGCGACGGTTACCGCTTTGGGGGCAAGGCTCAGAAAGAGACGACGTACACCGGCGGACTCAACTACGCGTTAACCAAAGGAATCTCGATCTACGGTCTGGTGGCGCAAGGGCTCTTCCCCAATCCCGGCCAGCGCAATGGCGCGGCGCAAAATTTCGATGCCGAGAAAACCTTGAGCAAGGAAATCGGCGTCAAAGTGGACATGCTCAACGGCAAGGTCTCCGGCACGATCTCGTACTTCCAAATCGAACGCGAGAATGCGACGTACTTCTACAGCAATGCGCCGGCGCCCCGCGCGAATTTCGCGCCCGTGGCAGCGCCTGGGCAAAATCTGACCAACTTCAACCCGGCCCGGGCCCGCAGCTATGCCGTACGGTCCCAGTATTTCCCGGCCGGATATGCCGGGCAGACGGTCAACGACCTGGGCCAGGCCGTGGGCGCAGGTTACTTCCTCGTGAACTATGAAAATTTGGGCGCGAACCCGATTGAGCGCGCAGCGTTGGAAGCCGCGTTCAAGGACACGACCACCACCTCAGCGATCGATTACGGCGCCGCCACGAGCAACAATGCGAGTCGGGGCCGTGGATCAGACGTGGCCTACCAAGAGGTATCGAAGGGCGTGGACGCACAGTTGATCTTCTCCCCGCTGACGAACTGGCAAATCACCTTGAATTACGCCTACATCAACAAGGAAGTCTCGGACGGTTTCGCGCTCGTCGATGCAGTCGACCTGAACGACGGAAAAAACTATGGCACGGAATACGACGCCTGGTTGGCGGAGCTTGGGCGGGATAACTTCACTGACCCAAAGCGTGCCTCCACCTGGAATCGTTCGAGCATCGTCGGCAAGACGCTGGATCTCGGACCCAAGCAGACGGCGTCGTTCTTCAGTAATTACCGGATTATGGACGGAGCGTTGAAAAACTTCAGCGTCCGTGGCGGTCTGATCTATACGGGTGCGCGGCCGACCACGGTCGACTTCGGCGGCGGCAATACGAATGTGAATACGTTGCGCACGCCTGACACGAGCCCGCGTTGGGATGTGCGGGCCGGGTTTGGCTACAGGCTGCGGACGTCTGAGCGGGGCGCGTGGAATTTCAATCTGACTGTCGACAATCTCCTCGATGATCGGAAGGACGAGACCACGACCTCGTACACGATCGCGGGTGCGACCGTGCTGCGCCGCCAGGTGACCTTCTATCGGCCCCGGACGATTCGCTTGAGCGCTTCCGTGGATTTCTGAGTTGAGAGCGAGAGCGGTACGGCCTTGGGTCCGTCCGCTCTTATCTGCGGCCAATACGCGATCCTGCGGCGTGATGGTTCATCCGCCGCGGGTTGTTTAAGAAAGAGGAACGACCTCGTTTCGTCGTTTTTGGTGAGGACATTAAAGGACGGATCGTTCGGCGTCGCTTCTCCGCGGTCCGGATCCGTGCCAATCAGTGTAATCCGTGGTTATGATTGAAACCCAGAGTCGCATCCGGAATCCGGAGACCACGGATTACGCGGATGAACACGGATATCGATTCGATCTCGACCCTCTCTTTCGCAACTGCTGACGCTCGTGCCGAATGAGCCCTGATCTCGATTGAGATCGGTTGATTTGGAACCGCTGATCGTCGTGATGGGGGAGGACGCGCGGTCGCGCGCGGTCGGTTCTCTCCGTGGCTCCGGTCGCAAAGATTCGGCTAACGCTGCGACCGCGCGCAAGCGCGCTTCCTACAACGGAGGGACAGCTTTTCGCTCATTGTTCTCCGTGTTCCGATCAATCGCGTCCCTCGGCTGTCGGATCTTGCTTTGTTCGTTGGTCAGGCCACGGCCTGTACCACTGTTCCCATTACGGTTTGGAAACGGGCACGCACGATCGCACGGGCCTGGCGCGCGCGCGTCCGCGAACCTTCTGGGTCTTTGGCCATGGCGAGCACCGCTGGAGCGACACGAGAGGTCTCTTCCGGAAGATCCAAATCGAACAGCCAGTCCCCCAGGCCGATGTTGCGCCACATGGTGCCCTTGCTGCTCTGCTCGGCCCACCGACAAACGATCGCCGGAATACCACGTCCGATGCACATGATCGGGCTGTGCATCTCATGTCCGAATAGGCCCACCGAGCGCTCGTAGACGCTGACGGCTTCGTCCGGCAACCAGAACGTTTCTCGTAGGACGACTTTCGACCGCACGTCTTCGGGCAGTGGATTCCAGAGCATCTCGCGAGTGATCGCCATCTGAGTCTCGTCTTCCGGACAGAGCAGAATTTTCAACGACGTCTCACGCGCGACTGCAATGATGGCTTCCAACAACGGCGCCGCGTCCGATGCCTTCATTGCCATGTTTCTCGCGTGCTTGGTCGCATCGATCGCCACGTGCTTGCTCGGGATTTCCCAGAACGGCGTGTTACGGAAACGCGAGATGCAGCAGAGAAATTTTCCTCGATCCAATCCGGCTGTCGCCAGGTATTCATCTGCCCGGCGATCGTCGCGGATGTCGAAAGCGAAGGCCGTGTCCGGCGCCCATTCCATG
>JBDSPT010000146.1:0-6594 GCA_039930205.1 Opitutus sp.
GCGCCATCGAGATGACTTCCATCCTGGCGACAATCGCGTCTCCTGGTACGAGTAGTTTGACCTCCTCCAGTTTCCGTTTTTCCGCGAGAATCCGCTCAACCCGTTCGCGTGATGCTTCCACCGCGAGAAGCCACCGTCCCTGCTCCTCTCCAAGGCGTATCACATCCCGACGGACCAAATCCTCCGCGGCAGCCCGTTCAGCGACATGCGAAACGCACCCGGCGAGCGACAAGAGGATCAACGGGCAGAAAATCAAACTCGCGGTGGGCATTGCGATAAAAAGTTGATACCGGCCCACCGCGTAATGTCGCGGGGAAAGTCTGAATTTCTGGCTGTTCCGGTCCGTTCAACCATCCCGCTCCACCGTCCAGACCTGCTTCGGCTGCGCGGCCACGCCGTCGTTGAGCGCATGATACGCGTCGCCGCCCAACGCCCAGCGGATGCCGCCGCAGAATCGTGGGAATCGAGCCGCATGCCGGCGGTGACTCAACTCCGTGTTTCAGCTGCACAAGGTTTTGCAGCTGAAACACGGAATCGATCACAAGCTCGCGTGTGAAGGAGCGTTTGTTTGGCATCGCCGCGCCGGGCGTGATTCGACTGAACTATTCGAATGGATGACCAACTTACGCCAATCCGAGTGTATTCCGACAAAGTGGCGGCCAGCCGGGCGGCGGCGGAGTTTGCCGCCGGGCTTCTACGCGACGCCATCTGCGCCCGCGGCTGCGCGCGCGTGGTGGGCGCGACGGGCGAATCGCAGATGGAGTTTCTTCGGGTGCTGCTGTCCCTGCCGGGGATCGCCTGGGAGCAGGTGGAGCTGTTTCATCTCGATGAATACGTGGGGCTGCCGATCGACCATCCCGCGAGCTTCCGTCGCTATCTGCTCGAACGCTTGATCCGTCCCGCGGGGATCCGCACCTACCATCTGCTCGACGGCGAGACCGATCCAGCCGCCACGTGCCGCGAGATCGGCGCCCAGCTCAACCGCGGTCCGATCGATGTCATTTTTGCCGGCATTGGAGAGAATGGACACATCGCGTTCAACGATCCACCGGCGGACTTTGAAACGGACGAACCTTATATCGTTGTCACCCTCGACGAGGCGTGCCGGCGCCAGCAGGTCGGCGAAGGCTGGTTCAAAACGGTGGCGGACGTCCCCTCGCAGGCCATGACGCTGGCTCCTCGCCAATTCCTGAAGGCGGGGGCCGTGGTGACGGTGGTACCGGATACGCGCAAGGCCGCCGCGACCCAACAATGTTTGGAAGGTCCGATCTCCGCCGCGGCACCGGCTTCCATTCTTCGCTCTCATCCGGGCAACCGGTTCTTCCTCGACCGCAACGCGGCTGCGTTGCTCAGCCCGCGTTTCCGGCGCGAACGTACGATTGAGGCATGAACGTTTCGTTGCCCGGTTTGGTCGACTTGCAGGTCAACGGCTTTGCCGGGGTTGATTTCAATTCGCCCGCCTGTGCCGGCGAGCCGGTGGCCCGGGCGCTTGCCGCGATGCGCGCCACAGGCGTCACCCGTTGTCTGCCGACCATCATCACGTCGTCGACGGAGTATTTCGCAGCCTGTGCACGGGCGATCCTGCAGCACCCGGAACCGGGCATCGCAGGGCTTCACATGGAAGGCCCGTACCTTTCACCGCTCGATGGGCCGCGGGGAGCGCATCCTCGTGAGCATGTCCGGCCCGCTTCGCTCGACGATTTTCGACGCCGACAAGAGGCGGCAGGCGGACGCATCCTGCTGGTGACGATTGCGCCGGAAGTTCCAGGCGCGCTCGCGCTGATCGAACACTTGGTGGAACAACGAATCTGCGTTGCGCTTGGTCACACCGCGGCCACGGCAGCGCAAATTGCGGACGCGGTGCGCGCAGGGGCGAGTCTTTCAACCCACCTCGGCAATGGGTGTGCCGGCCAGATGCATCGCCATGAAAATGTGCTGTGGCCGCAGCTGTCCGCCGACGAATTGACTGCGAGCCTGATCGTCGACGGACATCATCTGCCGCGCGAAGTGGTGCGTTCGATCGTGAAGGCGAAGGGCACCGCGAGCGTCGTCCTGGTCACGGATGCCGTGACGGCCGCCGGAGCCCCCGCCGGGCGTTATCGGCTGGGAGAACTTGAGGTGGATCGCGACGCCGACGGGCGTGTAACGCAAGTCGGCGCCGGCAACCTGGCGGGGTCGGCGCTGACCTTGGATGACGCGATTGGTCGGACCGCTCGTTACTGCGGCTTGAGCCTGGAGCAGGTCGTACCGATGGCATCGTCGCAGCCCGCGGCGCTGATCGGCATCCGGCCGGCCGGCCGGGTTGAAGCGGACTGGGATCCGGTGGCGCATCGGCTGGTGGTGTTGAGTGTGAGCGACGACGGGAGCACCGGCTCGTGAAGCCAACGGTCAAGATTCGCGGCCTGCGCTGGTACTTCGTGATCATGCTCTGCCTGGCCTCGGAGCTGAACTACTTCGATCGACAAACGCTCTCGGTCCTTGCGCAGACGATCCAGGACGATCTAGGCCTCACGACGCGCGACTATGCCAACATCACGTCGGCGTTTCTGCTGAGTTACACCGTCATGTATGCCGTCTGCGGGCGGCTGGTGGATGTGCTCGGGACGCGCCGCTCCTTCCTGATCTTCGTGACGGGCTGGTCTTTCGCCAACCTCCTGCATGCCTTTGCGCGCACAGTCACCCAGTTCGCGGCCTGTCGGTTTCTGCTGGGCGCGACGGAGCCGGCGAGTTTTCCCGCAGGCGTGCGCGCCATCACCGAGTGGTTTCCGATGAGGGAACGCGCGCTGGCCGTGGGTATCTTCAATTCGGGTACGGCGGTCGGCGCCGCGGTGGCGGCGCCGTTGATGTCGTGGATCGCGCTGACGTGGCACTGGCAGTATGCCTTCGTCGTGGGAGGGGTGCTGGGGCTGATCTGGGTCGCGCTCTGGGCGGTGCTTTATCGTGCGCCGCGGCTCCACCCCTGGTTGAAGCCGGAGGAGCTCGCGCTGATTGAAGACGGGGTGAAGTCGGACGAGAGTCCGCCGCGGGCGGTGCCGATTCTGCAGCTGCTCCGGCAGCGTCCGGTGTGGGGCTGCATCCTGGCGCGAGTGCTCACGGATCCCATTTCGTATTTCTTCGTTTTTTGGACGCCCAAGTTTCTCCAGCAGGAGCGGGGATTTGATCTCGCTGATGTGGGCCGGTTCGGCTGGATCCCATTCGTTGCGCTGGCGCTGGGCAATCTCGCGGGCGGAGCCATTCCCGGCTGGTTGATGGCCTGCGGCTGGTCGCTGAATCGCGCGCGGAAGAGCGTGATGTTGGCCGCCTCCTGCGCCATGCCCCTGTGTCTTATCCTGATCGTGACGGTGCCAAGCGCGACCGTGGCGGTGGCGTTGATCAGTGTGGCGATGTTCGCCCACGCCGCCTGGGCCAACATGACCCTGCCGACGGAGGTTTTTCCCGGGCACGTGGTCGGATCGATCACGGGATTTGCCGGGGCCTTTGGCGGGGTGGCCGGCATTCTCAGCCAACAGGGGATCGGTTGGGCGGTGGAGACGATATCCTACACGCCGGTCTTCATCGTGGCTTCGTTGATGCACCTGACCGCGTTCGGCTTCGTCTGCTGGCTGGTGGGGGAGCTGGGACGTATTCGGAAACTGGAAACAGCAGTCTGACCGGCGATGCAGAATCGGATCAAATTTGATTTGGCACTCAGGAAGCGAACGGAACGGAAGGAAGGGAGATGGACACCGGTTTTCGTCACGTAGGCTTCGTGTGCGGCATGAGCGGCCTCGTCGGATTTTGAGCCGGGACCCTTTGGTTTATCGGAGCTGGCAAAGGCCATGGTCGAAACCAAGGCCAGGCATGAAACGATGAGAGCGCGGATTTTCAGAGGAGGAAGTGCGAGCGGAAAGTTAGCCGGTGAACAGCGACCGCGCGCGATTCAACCGGGACACGCGAGTGGGGCGACTCGTCGGCCAGTACTGAGCAGCTGGTGGCGAGTAGCGAAGACCGGCAAAACATGGATTGCCGCGTCGTCCAACCATCGGACTTCTCGCAATGACAGGCGAGTTGATCGGAGCGCGTGCAAGCCTGCTCCCTACAATTTCCTGGTCGGTGCTTCACCGAGCGGGCCACCTTGATTCGAGCTGTTTATTCGGGCTGAAACGCGCCGGGGGCATAGCTGGTGCGGGCGGGCCAGCCGAGCAATTGCACAAGTTCAGCAGGCTCCGACACCGCAACCGGCAACGCACGGGAGGGCCGGAAGTTTTTTAACGCTGGGCTGAGGGTCAGACCGGCGGGCGCGACGGCGAGGAACTGACTGTGGGCCTCGAAGGACGACTGCTTTTTCTGGAAGGCATCGAGCGCGGTAAACGGATCAAAACTGGCGGAGCCTCCGGCCGGGCTCCAGTTGAGCAGCGGGTATCCGTCGGTGGTGGACGGACGCGCATACAGGTTGTAATCGACAGTCACAAACTGCGGGCTGGTGAGTGTTTCGTTCAGGACGGCCGCCTGTTCGACGCGGAGGAGCGGGCGAGAAAAGCGAGCGTCGGCCAGGAGAAGGTTGCCAACGAAGGCATGGCCGTCGCGCTCGGCAACATCGGGACCGGTGGACGGATGCCAGGCGAAATGATCGGCGGCAGCGCTGCGTTGGTTGCGCTCGAACAGGGCTGGGGCATTGACGAAGGTATTCTGGCGGACATTGGCGTGCGAACTGTTGAGGATGCGGATGCCGCTCTGGCAGTTCACGAAGACGTTTCCGGCGACGGTGATGCCCTTGGAGATTTCGAAGAACAGACCATCGAGGCAGTTTTCGATCCAGTTGTTCACGAAGACGCCATCGATGTTGCCGACGTCGTACCAGACTCCGTTGGAGTTCGGATTATCGAGAATGAGATTGTCGCGACACACGACGCGCCGGGTCTGGTTGAAGATTTTCACCGCGGAGGGGTAATAGCCGGTGAATTGCTCGACGTTGTTGCGTGCGATGATGTTTCGCTCGAGGAGACAATCGGAGGAGCCGATCACATAAATCCCTTCGGTGCTGGTGTCGCTCACAAGACAATTCCGGATGATGAAGCCGTCGCCCCGGAAATAGCCCGCAACGCGTGAGCAGTGCGTGACCGTGCAATTCTCGATGAGAGTGCCGATGACCTCCTTGCCGAAGGTGGCGGGGTCGGCCAGCCCAATGGGATCGTCGGTTGGCTCTTCGGTGGCGGGGACGGCGCCGCGTTTGCCCTCCACTTCGAGTGCGCGGTAGGCGTATTGGGTGAAGGTGATCCCACGCATCGTGTAGCCCTTGTGATCGTTTTCTTTTCCGTGGACCGCTTTGCTGGTGCGGAGAAGTCCGATGTCCCAGGCGGTGATTTCGATCCGGCGCTGCGTCGGGTCGCTGCGGATATAAACGAAGCCGGCGTCGTAATCGATATAGTAGGATTTGGCGTCGAGTTCGCCTTCCCAGCCCGCGGAGCGGAGCGGCTCACCATCGATGAAAACCATGTCGTTGTTGAAACGGTGCTGGGGCGTCAGCATTCCCTCGCGCTCACGGCGCCACCAGTCGCGCGGCTTGGAAGGAAAGAGCGTCTTCCACGACGTGCGCCAGATACCGTCGCGCAAGGCTGTCCACTGGGTGGCGACCTGAGTGCCCTTGAACACCGGCAGTTCGTCACGGTAAGGCTGAAGGGTGATGCCTTGGTTGAGGATCAAATTGCCGGTGCGATAGGACCCACCGCGCAAGATAATCGCGTCACCTGTCACCACGCGGGCGATGGCGGATTCGATCGTGGTCGGAGCCTGGAGGGTTGCTCCCGCTGCTTCGGCCTGGCCGTCGGGCGCGACGTAGTAAACGTGCTTCGCGGTGGCGGGAATGACGTAGTCCTGGGGCTGGGGCCCATACGGACCGCCCGAAGGCTGGCCGCGAAGAGCGAGAAGGAAGCACGAAAAGCAGGCGAGGAGGGCAAGAGAGTGGAAGCGCGACATGGGGTGGTTTTAGAGATGATCGAGCCGGCAATCGCGAGCAACGAGGGATCCGTTAGAACATTGGGACAGGGGAGTGAGGAATCGAAAGGAGGTATCGGAATGTTGAATGGGGAACTCAGGAAGCAAACGGAACGGGGAATCGGATTTGTTTGAAGTGGAAATCGGAAAAGCTGGAGCCGACTGCGTAGCCGAACTCCGAAAGTGTGCTAAGCCGTAGCGATGCAGTTCAGATCGGAGATTCCTTGTTGCATCGGTCGTGAGACCGATGACTGGCGCGCGCCACCGTGCTTCCACCGTCTAACGACGCCGGCTATTTTCCACTGCACGGATCCGGCCATGCTTGATTCCCGATTTCGTGAGCTCTACGTCGGCAAGTTCGCTACACAAAAAACGCCCGGAACACAGCGCGTGACCGCGCTTGTCCGGGCGTCAGATCAGAAGAGGAACTTAGTTCCAGCGGCCTTCGTAGAAACGGTACGCGCCGTTTTCAGAAGCATAGTGCGGATATTGCCATTTAGCGCTGGAGGACGGTGGCAGCTCCCAGTGACCTGCCATCCACTCGTAGCGGTTGTTCTGCCACGTCCAGTAGCCATCGATCCAGACGTGTTGCGATGTTGGACGCGCGGGCACCGCTTGGGG
>JBDSPT010000147.1:0-4142 GCA_039930205.1 Opitutus sp.
GCAGTGCGGCACTCAGCGCGATTACGAATGCCAGGAGGGAACGTTGTGCCAGCGAGGACATCGAGATTGGTTGACTAGGGATTCTCCGCGCGGGCGCGCTTTACATCATTCGGCGAGATCGTGCCGCCCTTGTTGTTCCACGAATTCAGGATGTACGTGATCACATCGGCGACCTCCGACTCATTAAGCTGAGTTTGAGGTGGCATGATATTATTGTAGTTCACGCCATTTACCGTGATCGGCCCACTCAGACCTTTCGTGACGATCCGGATCGTGCGATCTTTGTCAGCGTTGAAAAAATCGGACGCCGCGAGCGGCGGGAACACCCCCGCGATGCCTTCGCCCGCCGCCAAATGACAGGCGAAGCAACTCGTCAGAAAAACCTTTTTACCCCGCTCGATCTGAATGTCCTTCGTGATCTCTCCGATTTCCGGACTTTGAGCGATCACGCTCGCGCGCTTCTCTACGAGTGCGGCTTCCTTGCGACTTGCCGCCGAACCGGCATCGGAAGCCTGTCCGAGGTAGACCTCATCGACCTCCTTGCCCGAATAGATCACTCCATTTTCCGGACCCGTCACTTTGAGCATGCCGAGAGCGCCTTTATTAAACGCCCGCGAGAGGGAGTGGTCGACGAGCACAAAAGTGCCCGGCACATCCACCATAAACTCGACAATTGTCGCGCCTCCGGCCGGCACCATCGTAGTCTGCACGTTTTCCTGCACGTGCTTCATCCCACCTTCGAGATAGACGCGGTCGAAGATCTCACCGATCACGTGAAACGACGAGGTGAGGTTGGGACCACCGACGCCGAAGTAGAGGCGCACGGTCTCACCCACTTTGGCTTGAAGTGCCTTGTCTCCGACCAGGGAGCCGACAGCACCGTTGAACACGACATACGTCGGATGCTCATCGACGGCTTTGACGTTATCAAAAATTTGGAGACCGGGCTCACCATTTCGCCCCTGCGTGTAGATATCTCCCTGCATGACGTAGTACTCACGGTCGGCGGGCTTCCAGCCTGTTTTGGGCTGCACGAAGATGAGGCCGTACATCCCATTCGAGATATGCATCGGCACCGGGGCGGTCGCGCAGTGATAAACATACAGTCCCGATCTCAGCGCAGTGAACGTGAACTTCGAAGAGTGCCCCGGAGCGGTGAAGGTCGACGCCGCCCCACCACCCGGTCCAGTGACGGCATGCAGATCGATGTTATGCGGCATCTTCGAATTCGGATGATTGTTGAGATGAAACTCGATGACATCGCCTTCGCGCACTCGAATGAACAGTCCGGGCACTTCGCCCCCAAAGGTCCAAAACGTGTAGTCCACGCCGTCAGCCAAACGTTTGGTGACCTCGGAGACCTCGAGATTCACGATGACCTTCGCAGGTTGCGTGCGCGTGATGGTGGGCGGAACGAGCGGTGCGTGCGTCAGCACGGCAGTTTCGACCGGCAGGTTGGCCGCGAGCACCCCGCCGGGAGCAGCGATGGCCGCTTCTTCCGTGCGCGCGGTGCCAGCGACTGCGAGCGTTGCAGCGAACCACCACGCAACCAGCCGAAGATTGGGGTAAGAGTTGTGTTTCATAAGATTCAGAAGTCTGGGAATGATCCTAGCCGATTCGGAGCACAGGCGCCTTGACGGAGATCAAGCATCTCGCGCATTCGGGAAATGCACGATTTCCGTTTCGAATAAACGGGGGCATAACCGAGCGGGAAATACCGCACTAACGACGAAGGCAGCGCCGGCTCCTTCCATCCTGCCGAAGGACCGCGCGCGCAGCATTGCCCGGGGGAATGCGACCAGTTCGAACGCCAACACCGATGACGACTAACGTAATTGCCGCGCCGTCGGAGGAGGCCTGCTATAAAACTCTTCGATAGGGTTTAGCTGACAGGTATCAGTGGTACAGATCAGTTGACGCGTTCGAGTGAACGTCAAAAAGGCGAATTGACCGATGCTGGCGCCGACGTAGCGATCGCAGCAGTCGGCTTGGCTGAACGCAACCCCTGATCTCTGACACTTTCGGCAACGTCTTGAAGAGAGACTGTCACATCGGTGACGAGACGTTCGATGTCGTCGGCGGACCAGCGCTCGTTCAACCCGCGCTCGAGCACCTCAAGAACGCCCATGCAGTCTCTGGCGTGGATGAGCGTCATCTGCGCTCTCAACCGGTGCACCAACCGAGCTGCCGATCTTGGGTCATCGCGCCAAATCGACCCAAGCCGAGCTTGCCCCTCGCGAACGTCACGCAGGAAAGACGTGATAACGAACGATTCGTTGCCGAGCGCGAAGAGCGAAGACAGGTCGACGATGGTGGTCGACTTGTTACTGGGGTCATCCGGCTGAGCGAGGGGCCCAAAGTGACAGTCATCGAACGCGGCGGTGAGTTTGCTAAGATCGATCGGCTTGCTGATGAATGCCACCGCGCCGGCGGCGAGGCACTCGGCGCGCTTGCTGGTCGTCGAATAGGCACTCAGCACGAAGACCGGCGGCAGCGGCGCCTGACTCTGCTCGCGAATCTTGGCGAGAAGTTCAGAGCCATCCATGTCAGGCAGAAGCCAGTCCATGAGGATAACGTCGAATGTCTGAGAATTCGCGGCAGCGATCGCAGCCTGACCATTCTCGGCCCAGATCACAGATACCTGCAGACGATCGAGATAGTGGCCGAGCACGAGCCGGTTGTAGGGTTCGTCTTCGATGGCCAACGCACAGCGGCCGGAGAAGCGTGCCAGGTCAAGTGAACAGGGTCTCGGAAGCGCGGATACGGTCGGGAATTCCGCCTTGAACCAGAAGGTGGTTTTACCTTGCGCACTATTCACTCCCACCGTTCCACCCATCGCGTGCGCGAGCTTCTTGCAGAGCGCAAGTCCAAGTCCGGTGCCGTGCGCGTTCGTTTCTCGGGCGCGTCGACCGCGGGTCAACGCCGTGAAAAGGACACCCGTCTCATCATCGCTCAATGTCGGTCCGGTGGAAGCAACCGTGATGGTCGCAGCAATTCTATCGTCGCAGACTGGAGCCACGAACAATGCGACGTCGGCACCGACCGGTACGCCGTACTTCAGTGAGTTCGCCAGATAGTTGGCGAGGACTTGGCGGACCTTGCCGGCGTCGCATTGTACCACGACGGGCACCGCTGGCGCGCCCGTGACGACCAGACGCTCGCCGCTGATGTCTTGGCTGGCACAGGTGGTTTTGACCAACTCGACCAGATTCACCTCGGTCACAGTCAGCGTGACGCTGTCGGCCTCAATGCGGGCGAAATCCAGCACGTCGTCCATCGTCGACCGCAGCTGATCGGTGCAAGACTGAAGCGTCTTCAACAAGAAACCCGACCGTTGATCACCACAGTGATCACCCAGCATCTGCACGATCCCAGAGATGCCATTCATCGGATTCCGAATCTCGTGATTGATACTCGTGAGAAAATGGTCCTTGGCCTTGTTTGACTGCCGCAGCTCCTCGTTCTGAATAATCGCGATCCTTTCGATGCGGAACACCAGGCTGCGGCTCAGCGCGATCAGAAGTTCGACATCAAGCTTGGTAAGCGGACGGCCGTCGCGACGTGGACCCGTGACGATGAGACCGAGCGGAGCTTTAGGACGGGAGGCGATGGAGATAGCGATCTCCAGACCGGCAGCGTTCAGAACCGCGCGAGCCTCGCGCTCTTCAGCTCCGTCGCGTACGTCAGTGCGGATATCCAACGACGGCCGCCCAATTGTCCGGAAGAATTTGAACAATGGTGAGTCGGCTCCGAGAGCCAGGGACCAGGTGCGTGCGCGTTGCAATTCCCTCGTTGAGTTTCCACGGACGCGAGAGTCATTGCCAAATACTGCTATTCCGATCGCCGAAAGATTCAGCTGCTCAAAGATCAACGCGGTCGTTGCATCGAGAAGTTCTTGAACTGTATCCGTTGCGGGGCCGGCTTCGATGAACGCCGTAACTTTGTCCTGATACTCGAAATGGTCGCCACGTACGCTGTGTTCAAAACGTCCGGCGATCCCCCCGAACATTTTAGGAAAAAAATTCGCGGTGATAACAGCACTCACGAACAATATCATAAGCGACGCTGCAACCCCTATCCCAGTGAATGCATCGGGAAACAATGCGCCGGCGACAAACATCAACATATAAGCAATTCCCATA
>JBDSPT010000148.1:0-5316 GCA_039930205.1 Opitutus sp.
GCAGCGGCGCGCTTGCGCCAGTCAGCCGTGCCGTCATCGGGTCCCAGTTTTAACGCGTATCCTTTTTCCAGGCACCAGTAAGGATAGTAGATGAGCTCCGAGGCGCCGACGCCGATCAAACCGAACGCGCCAAACGCGGTTGCGAGGTCGCGCGGCAGGTGAAAGGAAAATCCGCTCGCGAGTTGGGCGCCGGTGATCGCGTAAGGCGTAAATTGCAGCGCCACGACCGCAATGACGGAGGTGGTGGTAAATCCGGCCACGAGCAACGTGGAGAGCGTTTCAACGAAGCGGTACTTTCCAATCACCAGCAGGATGGCGCAGCTTGCGCCGATCAAAACCGCCAGGGTGTTGACGGAGAGGTTTGCTCCGCCGAGTTTGAATGCGGTCGCAGTCCCGCCGACCATGCCGGCGACCTGCGGCACCAGACACACATACATCGCGAGCCAGATCCAGAGTAACCAAGAAACGGCGACGCGCGGACCGGGCAGGGTGTTGAGCGCTTCGAGCGTGGTTCGACCTCGGGTGATCGCGTAGCGGCCGAATTCGATCTGCACGAAAACTTTCAGCAAACAACCGAGGACGATGAACCACAGCAGCCGGAATCCAACCTCGGCCCCGAGCTTCGGCGTCACGATCAGTTCCCCTGAGCCGACGATGATCGATGTGATGATGAGTCCAGGACCGAGCTGACGAAGCAGGCCGCCGATGGACGTGGGCGCAGGCTGAATCTGGGAGCTGGTGAGCTGAACATCAGCAGGGGCGGTGGACATCGTGGGGTGCGGCGAGCGTCCGGAGAGATCCGGGGAGATCAAGCTTTTCCCTCGATCGTTCCGTGAGCGTGGAGATCGAGACCGTCCGAAATCCGAGCGTGGCGCACCGTGCAAGCCGTTGACTTAAGCTGGCAAATCGGAACCAGGCGGGGACGCGAGTGACGAAGTGCGAACCCGGCTTTGGTCCGCATGTGCGCCCAGGCGTCCACCCCATCCCTTATGAAAACCAAACTCGCTGTAGCGGTGCTTATCCTTGCCTGTTCGTCCGCCTTTGCTGCGCCTGCGGCAGGTTCCAAACCCACGAAGCCCGACAAGCATGTCGAGCGGCATGACAAGGTAGACAAGGAATCTGAGCGTAACGACAAAGCGGGGACAGAATCCCCCCGAAACGAGAAATCGACGACTGAATCGCCTCGCAACGCGAAATCCACGACGGAATCTCCACGGAACGCCAAATCGACGTCCGAATCGCCAAAGAGCGACCACGCGAAAGACAAGTAGAGTGTCAGCGCCTGGCGCGGTCCTTTATCTCGCGCGAGGCTAATTCTTTTTCGGCAAAGCGAACGCGACGTACACGTCACCCGCTGGCGTGCCGAGCTTGCCGCCTCCGCCTGCCGCGATGACGACGTACTGTCGACCCTTGACCGTGTAGGTACTGGGTGCCGCATGTCCGGCGAAGGGCAACTCATGCTCCCAGAGGACGCGACCCGTTGAGCTGTCGAACGCGCGGAACTTGCGATCCACGGTCGCGCCGATGAACACAACGCCACCCGCCGTGACGATGCTGCCGCCAAGATTGCGTGCTCCGGTCGGTGGAATGCCGCGCTGCGTGAGTTCGGGAAATTCGCCCAGCGGGACCTGCCACTTAATTTCACCGGCGTTCAGGTCGATTGCGGTCAACGTGCCCCACGGCGGTTTGATTGCCGGGTAGCCTTCCGGGTCAAGCACGCGAACCTCGCCTTTTTCGAGGTACGGCCTCTCTGGTGTATTCGTCGGCTCAAGACGCAACAGGCGCGGCAGCTGGTTGGCGTTGACGTAAAGCAGTCCGGTCGTGGGATCGAACGAAGCTCCTGACCAGTTGGCACCGCCCAACGTCCCCGGATTTGAAAGCGTACCTTTCAAGCTTGGTGGCGTGAAGACCTCGGTGAAGCCAAACCCCTTCAATCGCTCACGAACCGCCGATTTCGTTTCGGGTGACAGGTCAGTGATGTCGTCTTCGCGGAATCCCTGCTGGGCAAAGGGCGGAGGTCGGACCGGAAAAGGTTGGGTCGGGGAGGCGTGTTCTCCGGGGACGTTAGACGCGGGCACCGGTCGCTCGACGATTTCGAAGAGCGGTCGACCGCTCTCTCGCTCGAAAAGAAACAGCAAACCTTGTTTCGTGACTTGCGCGACGGCATCGGTGTGCTTTCCAGCGTGGTCGACCGTCACCAACACCGGTGGGTAGGGTGGATCGTAGTCCCACAGATCGTGGTGGACGAGCTGCTGGTGCCACACGCGTTTGCCGGTGCGGCCGTCGAGTGCGACGACGCAATTGGCGAAAAGATTATCACCGGGACGATCGCCACCGTAGAAATCAAAACCAGGTGATCCGAGACCGACGAAGATCAGCCCTCGCGCCTCATCGACGGTCGCACCGCTCCACGCATTCACACCCGTACGATCACGCCAGGATTCGCCACCCCAAGTGTCGTGACCAAACTCGCCGGGACGCGGCACCGTATGAAAACGCCACGCTTCACGACCGGTGCGAATATCGAACGCGCGCACATCTCCCGGTGCCCCGATGTAACCCTCATCGAGGGAGAACCCGAGAATGACGAGATCCTGAAAGACCACGGGCGCCGCGGTTGCGCCGTAAACGCGTTCGTCGCTCAATGGTTTTTCAAGTCCACGCTGTAATTCGAGCACGCCCCGATCGCCGAACGACGGATCAAGCTTTCCGTCGTCCGCGTTTAATGAATACAGGAAGCCATCCGGCGTGGCACAAAGGATTCGACGCTGGCCTTTGCCATCGGACCACCACGCGACGCCGCGGTTGTAGAGATAGCGGTGCTTCGTTCGACGCGGGTCGAAACGCCATTTCTCGGCGCCAGTAGCTGGGTCGACTGCGAGCACTTGGGTGTCCGGCGAGGTCAGATACATCGTTCCGTTTGCGACGATCGGCGTGCACTGGATGGACGGCGGTGGGGTGGCGCCAAGACCGCCGGTGTGAAGCGTCCAAGCCACTTCGAGAGATCCAACATTATCGCGGGTAATTTGATCCAGCGACGAATAGCGCATCGCTCCCGCATCGTTGCCCACTCGAGGCCAATCGACGTCTGCGCGAGCGAGTGGCGGAAGCTGAACCGAATTGAGCAGGATGACGAAAACCCACCACAGGACCCCGCGGACGGAGTGCTCGTGTGTCGTCTTCGCGACTTCAAAAGGAGTCATGGCTGTTTAATTGTCCCGGTGAGCGAGCGAGGCAATGCAGCTCTTGCAGCATTTTAATCCGGAGATGTAGCCACGTTCGTGAGAGCGTGGATCGGTGGGCTCGGTCGGATCCAGGGATTCGGAAATAGCCACCGTCGTGAGACGGTGGAAGCGCGGAGGGCGCGCCGGTCATCAGTCTCACGACCGATGCTACAAGGATTCTGCGATCTCGACTGCATCGTTACGGCCCAGGGACGTTCCAGCGCGGTCTGCTTAAGTTGTAGCCGGACGCCCCGCATTGTCATCGCGAGGTGCGCGAGACGCGCCATGGCGATCCCGCTGAATTGCTTCGTCGCTCCGCTTCTCGCGATGACAGGCAGTCAGCCGCCGTTTTTTTTGAAATGATGGAGACCACGCCCTCACCGGCGCGGCTCGACGATTGCTGAATTTGCTCTCGAATTTCACCAATCGATTGGTTCACACGAACCGCTGGGTGAAATGGGTCGAATGGAGGACTCCGCGCAGCGGCGGCTCACCGGGACGGTTCGTCCCGCCGGTGCGGTGAGCGAAAATGACGCCGTGAGCTCTGACCTTGTAGTCCTTCGAACGTCGCTGCATATCGAAACCAACCCCATGATCTGTTTGACTCGTCTTAGTCTGGCCACGCTTTGCTTTTCATTTTGCGGCATTCTGATTGCCGCCGAGGCCGCGCCTGACGCACCGAGAGCCCAGATGTCCTCAGCAGCGACTTCACTCGCGGGCCTCTATGTTGGCACGTGGGGAAGTGGGCCTGACGGTGGTCAGTTGCGGCTCAAACTTAAACAAGACGCGAGTTTGTGGAGCGCCGAAGTGTCATTCACCGTCGGCGAAACTCAGGTCACGGGGAAGGTGGTCAGCCTGACGGTTGCCGGGCACAAGTTGGAGATGGTGGTCGACTGGCAGCTTGAAAGCACCTCGGGCCAGAGCCGCATCACCGGCGGGTTATCTGGCGACAAGCTCGACGGCACCTACGAGAGCAAGACGTTGGATGGCACAAGCAGCGGAACCTGGTCAGTCACTCGCGCGTGATTACCGGTTGAACGGGCGCGAGAGCGCGGGGCGACCGCCAACGTCTATTGTCTGAGCGCCGTCCGCAGAACGGGCTCGAACACGTCAGCCTGCCGGACAAAGCCAAGGTCATTCGGATGTGATCCATCGGTCGCCCCTTCGGAGTCGTCGCCAAGCAGACCGTCACCACGAATATAGTACAGGTACTTGACGCCCTGCTCCTGCAACGAGTCGAAGCATTCGCGAAGCGCGGCGTGATTTTCACTGTGGAATTTTTCCCTGGTGGGAGTGATCCAGGCGTTGGCGAAGCGGCGGTCTTCCACCAGCACGATTGGGGTGGTCGGGCGGGCGGCCCGGAGTTGGTTCACGAGCGGAATGCATTTTTCCCGGACTTGCTTCGCGTCCATGTTGGGCAGGCAGTCGATCACGAAAACGGCGGCGTCGATCGTGATGAGGAAATCGCCTACCGCTGAGTCCATCCGACCGTTCCCAGAGAAGCCGAGATTGATGACGGGCCGGTCCAGTCGGCGGCCGAGGATGGCCGTATGCACGAGCCCGGGACGCGATGCGCTTGCGCCATGAGTGATGGAGGTACCGTAGAACACGATCGGTTTTTCCGTTCGCGGAGCGAGGGTCTCGAACCTTGCGCCGGCGGATATGCCGATGGAGAGATTCTCCACGCCATTGTTGAGCGGCAGATAGATCGCGTACTCGCGAAATCCAGGAGCGAGGCCGTTAATTATTTCCTGGCGCACGACTTTTGCCGCCGGCCGCGTGACTCCGACCCAGCGCCATTTTCCCGAGTCGTCACGGCCATAAAGATCCAGGCCGCTCGCTCCGATCGCCGTCATGTTCGCGCCAGCGAGCTTTTCTTTCATCAAAGTGTAGTTGGCCCAAATGAGCTGCGCGTCGGTCTTGAACCGCACCATCATTCCCGCGCTGTCGCGGCTGAGATCCCAGACGTTTTTGGTGACCTTTCCTTCAGCCGACGACGGCAGCCGATCGAACCACCGAGAGCGCGACTCATCCGCAAACGCACGGCCCTCCACGCCCCAGGCCGTAACATCGTGCCAGTCGAGCGCCGGCT
>JBDSPT010000149.1:0-6266 GCA_039930205.1 Opitutus sp.
GCCCGGTGCGCCATCGCCACAGGTTGACCCCCGCCCGGATGATTTCGTCGCTCGCAAAGAAGAGCCAAAAGCCGATCAGGCTCAACGGCCAGATCCGGTCGACAGCCCAGACGATGGGCAGGATTCCCCAAATGAACGCGATCGCGATGATCATGGGGAATCGGGCATCACCGACGGTCTTGAGGCAAAATCCCCCAATGATGTTTACCGACCGCGCCGGCTCAAAGAAAACGGCGATGAATAAAAGTACATGGCCGAGCTTAACGACTCCGGGATCCTGCGTGAACAAGCCAAGGACTGAGTCGGCGAACACCCACAACGAAAGGGCGTAGACGCCGGCCACCAGCATCCCCCATCGAATCATCCGCCAGTAGAGATGATCCACGTCCGTGAATCGCCGGGCCCCCATCCAGTGCGCCATGAGAATCTGGCACCCGAGCGCCAGTGAAACCGAAAACGTGATCTGCACCATCTGCGCGCGAGCCGCATAGCTGTTTGCCGCCATGGCAACGATGCCGAGCCCAATGATCATCTTGGAGAGCATGATCTGTTGGACGCAGTAGCTGAACGGCTCCAACGCGTTCGACACTCCGATGCGCAGCATGGGGCGCAGCACTCCGACCATGTCGTTCCACGCTCCGCGCCAATAGAAATGCACGCCGAGCCGGGTGTGCACGAGAGCGACCGACAAAGCCATCGCCAGAGTAACACTGAAGACCGACGCCATCACCACGCCTCGGATACCCCAGCCGAATCCGAGCACAAACAGCGCGGCCAACGCGAGGTTCAGGCCGGCCACGGCAACGGAAATGTACATGAGCCAATGCGTCATTCCGCGCGACGACAGCACCGCGTTGTACGCGACGAGCACGCCCATCGGAATAAAGTACCAGCACATCGTACTGAGATAGGTCGTACCAATGTCACTGAGCGATCCGCTCAGTCCCATCCAGGATCCGATGTGCCCGGCAAATCCGAACATCAGCAGTGCGAACGTCAGGCCCATCGCAGCCGTGAACCCGAGGTTCATCATGTAGGCGGGGATGACTTTGTGCAGCTGCTTCGCGCCCATGTACTGCGACGCGACAGAGACGCCCGTTCCGGCAAACACGGGAATGACGAACGTGCCCAGCCAAATGATGGGAATCAGCTGGCCGATCGTCGCAGCAATCTCGTCCGACAAGTGACTGAAAAACCACAGGTCAACGATCAGAACGATGCTATGCGTGAGGTTCTGAAGGAAGATCGGCCAGGTCAGGTGAAGTAAGTTCTCAGTGCGGAGCGACATCGATCGGGAGAGGAAGAGCAGCCCACGAGCGCTCACCAAAGACTCAAGGCGGAACTGAATCCAAAAAGCCGTTTGCCATGCGAACGTTAGAGTTCGAACCCACTTGATTGAGCGGTAGCGCGAAGTCTTCGACCCGCTGCTCCTGGTTGTCCAATGGCCGGCCAGGACGATGCCCGAACTCAAACCGGCGACTGAAAATTTCGAGACGTGTCCGATCCATTGCAGCTCGTTCGTCGGATAATTAACGGCCCACTACGAACCCCCGTGACACCATGCCCACGCCCCTCTCGCCTTTCCTGCTGCTTTTCCGCAACTCGATCCCCGACGCCTACAAATCGATGTCTCCGGAGCAGCATCAACACGTGTTGATGAAATGGAATGATTGGTACGATCGGCTGATTGCAGAAGGGAAACTGCAATACGGTCATCCGCTCGAGCCGGACGGCCGCATCGTTGAGCATAGCCGCGGCGATCGCGTGGTCGACGGTCCGTTCGCTGAAACGAAGGAAGCGATCGGCGGGTACTTCTTCATCCTGGCAACCAACTTGGCGGAGGCGACCGAAGTGGCGCGAGGCTGCCCGGGTTTGGCTCACGGCATGGTCGTGGAAGTGCGCGCCATCGCCGACTGCTGCCACCTTGGGCGGGTGGGCGCAGGCCGGGATAATCGCTCCGTCGCCAGCGTCACCTGATTCGCGCGGGCTCACCTTGACCTCGTAACGTCCCTGGGTTTCCCATCTCAACGTCATGTCCACGTCGCCCACGGATTCGCCGCTCAGCGACGGCCATGTTCCTCCGCCGCCCGGGACACTTCCGGCTTCGGGCGTGGTGGAACACTTCTTCCGTCACGAGAGCGCGCGTCTCCACGGAGCACTGACGCGGCTGGTCGGGCCGCAAAACCTCACGCTGGTGGAGGATGTCACGCAGGAAGCCATGCTGCGCGCTTTGAAAACGTGGTCGATCGGCGGATTTCCCGTGAATCCGTCGGCATGGATCACGCGCGTCGCCATGAATCTGGCCCGCGATGCGATGCGGCACCAACGCATGTCCGCCGCAAAAGAACCGGCCGTCATCACTCATCTGGAGCAAACCGCATCAGATCCAGCCAACCTCAGCGAAAGTGAAAACCGGATACGGGACGACACCCTGAGGCTGATGTTCGTCTGCTGTCATCCGATGCTCACACCGGACGCTCAGGTCGTGCTGGCGTTGAAGGTTTTGTGCGGATTCAGCACCGGTGAGATCGCGCGCGCCTTTCTCAGCAACGAGGCCGCGATTGAAAAGCAGCTCACGCGCACGAAGCAGCGGATCAAGACTGCGAACGTCGGATTCGATCTCCCGGAAGGCGAAGAGCTCTCCACCCGGTTGCAGGGGGTACTCGGCGCACTGTATCTCCTGTTCAACGAAGGCTACAAAGCGTCAGCCGGAGAACATCTGGTGCGGGAGGAACTTTGCCACGAAGCCATCCGACTCACCGCTCTTCTGATCGCTCATCCCGCGGGCAAATCCCCATCCGCTCACGCTTTGCTCGCCTTCATGTTGCTCACGACCGCCCGGCTCCCCTCGCGCACGGATGAGCGCGGAGAGCTCCTGCGTCTCGACGACCAGGACCGTTCGCAGTGGGATCAGGCCCTGATCGCACGCGGGTTGATCCATCTCACGGAAGCGGCGGAAGGCGCCGAACTCACCGAGTATCACATCCAAGCCGGCATTGCCGCGTGTCACTGCACGGCGCCCGATTACGCGTCGACGAACTGGCAACGCATAGTTCGCTACTACGATGATCTCGAGCGAATCAAACCATCGCCAGTGGTGGCGCTGAATCGGGCCGTCGCGGTCGCGCATCTGCACGGAGCGCAAGCCGGGCTCGATGTGATTGCGACGATTGCGGATCGGAACCGCCTCGAGTCGCACTACCTGTTGCATGCCGTGACCGGTGAACTCCAATGGCGGTTGAACAATCATCGCGCCGCCGCTGAGAGTTTCCGCCGCGCTCTTCAGTTTGCGCAAGTCGGCCCCGAGCAGATGCACCTGGCGCGAATGCTCGAGCGCTCGAAAGACATCGCCTCCGCCCTCGGCTGAGTGCGTAACTGTCACTGCGGGCGTCGTAGCCAGCGCGCTCGCGCGCTTAGCGTTTTTGCCGTCCTAGAGCCTTTTAAACAAAACTGTAGCCGAGTTCCGGTCATTGCGAGAAGCGCAGCGACGAAGCAATCCAGCTGGATCGCCACGGCGCGCTTCGCGCACCTCGCGATGACAATGAGGCGGCGCCCGGCTACCGTTTAAGTTAAACCGCTCCAAACGGAACTTGTCGAACGGCGCTCGGTCCCGATAGCTCGGGCTCGAGATTGATCCGACGCGACTGCTGGATGTCTTAGGCTCAACCACCCCGATGCGCCCGGCTCGCCGAAACATTTTTGTCTCCATCATCAGCGTTGGCCTCGTCTGGCCGATCAGTTCCTCCCGCGGCGCGGAGGAGCCGACGCTGGACCAACTTTTTGAAACGGGAAAGGCGCTCTTCGACCAATTCGCGCCAGATGAAATCAAGCAGCAGTATGAATTTCCGACCAAGGCGCAGTGGGATGAGTTCGCTCAGCGCCTGCAACTGGCGCTGCAGAGTGACAACATCTCCGAGCTCCTGACCTACGAAGACGAGGCGAAGGGGGCGCTCATCGCGTTACGTGCTCTGCCTGGTTATGAGGATTACGCCGACTGGCTCCAGGAAAGGATCGACTACATCGAAGCCGCGAAGGAGCTCGGCCCAACGGCGCCGAAACCCACGCCTCCGCGTCCGCCGAAATCGAAGACGGGCTCTTCCACGCCGCCCGCAGTCATAACAATCCCCAATTACGAACTTTGGCTGCAGCGGATGCGAGCGCGCCCTTTGCCCAGTCAGGCGAATGCGCTCATGCCGACGCTCAAGGCCGCTTTCGTGGCGGAAGGGCTGCCCGGTGAGCTTGCGTGGATCGCCGAAGCGGAATCGACGTTGAATCCGCAGGCGCGCAGTCCCGCGGGCGCAAAAGGGCTGTTTCAATTGATGCCGGAAACCGCCAAGGGACTCGGTCTGAGCACGTTCCTGCCCGACGAGCGCACGGACGTCGGCAAATCTGCCCAGGCCGCAGCAAAGTACCTGCGCACCTTGCATGGCAAGTTTGGCGACTGGCCGCTCGCACTCGCGGCTTACAACGCTGGCGAAGGCCGCGTCCGGCGACTGCTGAAACAGAAAAACGCCGACACGTTTGCCGAGATCGCAGCGTCGCTTCCGTCCGAAACTCGCATGTACGTACCAAAGGTCTGCGCAACCATCGCCGTGCGCGCGGGAGTGTCTCCGGATAGAATCCCTTCACCACGAGCAAGCTGACGTTGGGAGGTCCGGCAATCCGGGCGCCCGAGGGCGAATCAACGTTCAAACGACTGTCATTCTGCGACCCGAATCAGCGCGGAGAGGTGGGCCGGAATACGCCGGTGAACTCTCAAATTACCTGTCATTCTGAGCGAAGAAAGACCGACGGGGACAACATACCGGCTGAAGATTGCCGGCTTCCGGTCGGCGTTGCGCCGATCCGGTTTCTTCAGACCACTCCCGCCCCGAAAGCTTGCGACCAAAGTCCGTGACGGCTCAGCTCGCAGCCTTGCCGATGTCTGCAGTCCTCGAACGTTACACGCACGTGCTCGCCTACTCTGTGTGGAGTGGGCGCCAGGCAGCGCACGAGCGGCGGGTCAGCGCGTGGATCGATCCCCATCGCGCGCGCACGTCGCGCGGCGAAAAGCATCCGGTGTATCATTTTCTGTTCAGCTACTACGGGTTCCGGCCCGCGTGGCTGAAGCGCTGGCACCCGGGCCCCGATGTGATCCTGCAGAAGGACCACGAACCCAGCGCGACACTCGACCGCGCTGCCGAATTCCTCCGTTGGCCTGAGTACGCCCGCACGCCTGAGGGCGTGACGTTGGACCTCAAGTCACTCCCGGAGTCGAGACGCGCTTACGCGGCCTGGTTGCGCGAGCTGTTGCGGGCCATCTCCGAGCGTCCGCCGTTCTTCGGCTGCTTCGGCCTGCACGAATGGGCGATGGTCTATCGCCAGACTCCGGACGAGATCCGTCACAACGCGTACCCGCTGAGGTTTTCACCCTCGGAACTCGCTGCCATCGTGGAACGCAGTCCGTTATGCTGCACCCACCACGACGCGTTTCGATTCTTCACCCCGCCCGCCCGACCCCTGAACAAGCTGCAGCCCTCGCGTGCGGACGTGTCGGAAAACGAGCAGCGCGGCTGCCTTCACGCAAACATGGATTTGTACAAGTGGGCGTTCAAACTCGCTCCGTTTGCTCCCTCGGAGTTGCTCGCCGATTGCTTCGAACTCGCCCGCGATATCCGAGAAATCGATATGCGCGCGAGCCCCTATGATCTGCGCACCCTTGGGTTTGAACCAATCCCGATTGAAAACCCTGGCGGACGCGTCGACTACGAGAAACACCAGCGATCGTTCTCCGTCCGTGGCGAACCACTACGTCTACGGCTGATCGCACTCTGCGATCGATTGCTGGCCAGCTAGAGAAACTCCTGCGGAGTCGCCCGACCGGACGACGAAACTACGTCGTGCTGAGCCGCTCGAGGGCGAGGGCCGCCGCGCTCGTGCGGTTTTCCACGCCAAGTTTGGCGAAGGTCGCCTCAAGGTGCTTTTTCACGGTCGTGAGGCCGATGCCCAAGATCATGGCGATCTCCGGGTTCGTTTTCCCCTGAGCGACCCAAAGCAAGATCTCTGCTTCGCGTGGGGTCAGTCCGAGCGTCTCCAGCTGAGCGGATGTCGCTTCCGCCGTTCCGACCCGCCGGGGCGCGGTTGCTTGATGACGCCGCAGACGAGCCTGGACTGAAGAAATGAACTCGGCCGGGTCCACCGGCTTCACCAGATAATCGTCCGCACCAAGATCCATGCCCGTGCGCAGATCATCTCGCTCTGCCCAACCGGTCAGAAAGATGAACGGC
>JBDSPT010000150.1:0-5160 GCA_039930205.1 Opitutus sp.
CGAGTCGAAGACCCGCGTGGCTCAGCACGATCTTGACGGGGGCGATGGAGAGCAGGCCCGGAAATTTTTCGCGCGCCCACCCTTCGGGCGACGAGAGATCCAGCGTCGGTCGAACTGCTGCGCGATATTGGTTCAACACGTCGGTGGTGATGCCCACGACGACTGCTTTCAAAGTACCGAGATCCAGCAGCGTTGAGGCCGGAGCATAGAGTTCGCCGTTCGCGCGATTCCTTACGTTTCCAATGACCTTCACCCCGGCTGCCGTGAGACGCGCGACCGTGGTGGGCACGTCGTTGAATTCCGGTTCGTGATTGCCGAGATTCAGGATGGTGGGCGCGCGTTGCGCGAGGGCGCGGAACATCGCGAAATCGATCGACCCCTCACTGCGCAGCGCGACGACGTTTCCCTGCTCAAAGCTGTCGCCGTCGATCAGGATCGCCAACGGAACTCCTGGATTTTCCTTTTTGATCCGATCAACGTGCGCCACGAGCTGCGCCGAGCGCGCGTATGCCGAATGCTGGTCGCCTAGCACAATGAACAACGCGTCGACTGACGCTGCTTCGACTCGGCTCGCTATGAGCGTCGCGAGCAGAATGCAGCGGATGATGAGCGATCGCATGGGCGCAGAGTGGAGGTGAGAAACGGTGGCGCAAGTCGCGCCGTTGATGCGCTCACGCCGAAGCGACACCGCTCACTAGCCGTACGGCCCATTACGCAACGCGCGGAACTTCGATACGATGCCGCCATTCCCCCCATCAACATGGCAACTGCTCCTGCTCTCAATGCCCAGCCACTCATCGAAGCTCCGGCTTCTGATTCTTACCGTTCGTACGAAACCTTGGGTTACCTCACCGCGTACGATGCGGTGTTGAACAGCGATTACGCCTTCGTCGCGTTCAAGGAGACGGATCGTTCATCCGGCGCCACCGTCGTGAAAATCCAATCGCGAGGCACGTCTGGTGCATCGTTCGATCCGGCGGCGATGCGGCTTCGTTGTCGCGAAGCCGGCGCGAAGAACGAGCCCTACTTCACATGGGGCTACTCATTTACGCCCTCTGAGGGCGACCCACGTCACATCGAGTTTCGCGTTCATCAAGAGGCGGGCGTACCCAGCGCCCTCGAAATGTATCTCGTGACGCGCAACGCCGACGGATCGGCGCAACCCGCGCAATCGGTGCGCATGGAAAACTTCATGACGGAGGCCGCGCCTGTGCGACCGCCGCGGGCCGAGGCGCCGGCGAATGATTCCTCGCGCAAGTATGAGAAACTCGGGTACGTCGAAGCGTATGATGCGGTGCTGAACTGCGATTACGCGTTCGTCGCCTACAAGGAAACCGAGAAGGACTCCGGCCAATGGCGCGTGATGGTGAAATCGACGCAGACTGCCGGAGGCAGCTTCGATCCTGCCGCGATCCGCAACCAAGCCCGTGAAACCGGAGCGCAAGGGACGCCCTATTTTACTTGGGGCTACCGTTTCGAACCAAGCGTCAATGATCCACGGCAAATCGAATTTCGCGTTCACGTCGTGGACGGCCAGCCGAAGACCGGCGAGATTCTGGTCCGCCTCCGGAAAGCAGATCACTCGGCCGACGCGCCCAAGTCGGTCACGTTCGCGTGGCCGGCGTGAGCTCGGTTCCGCGCTCGTCCTGCGCGCTCGGATCAAGCTGAGTCTCGATATGAAACGTAAACCGGCCGCACGAATTCCGGCGGCAGCGCGAGAAGACGCTGACGCGATGCCCGTGGCTTTACGCCGCTTGCTCCACGCGGAGCTCGCGGCGGGAAATACGATCGTCGAAGTGGGCCACAGTTTCCCGGCACCGCCGGCCGGCGCGTACTTCAAGCTGGCGAAACCGCTGCTCACGCGCGGCAAAAAGCTCGAACGCGGAGTCGTTTACTACAATCGGAACAACTCGATTTACTCAGGCGAAATCACGGACAAGAAGCGGTTCTACTTTCTGCTGGAGCCCGCCGGCCCTCCGCCGCCTGAGCCGGATATGGACGCTATTCGCGCGGAACTGGCGCAGCGCGTGGCTGACCGCGACGCGCGGGAAATGGTCGAGCCGCGCAAGTCGGTTCCGCCGCGGTGTGATCTCCAGGAGATCACGACGCCCGTCGCTCAGTTTGAGCGCAGCATGGTGATGGATTACGACAAGTGGCACGATGGCATTGGCTATGATCTCGAGCTCCTCCGTAAATTGAGCGCGAGAGATCGCGGCGCCGTTGAAGCGATGCTGATTCGCAAAGGCCTGAATGGATGGCGCGATGTGGAAGCGCTGGCGGAGATTGACTCTGATGCGTCGCGCGCAGTGCTCGAGGCAGGTGTTCACCATCGCAGTCCTGAAGTGCGGAACGCCGTCCTGCAGTATGCACCGCAGGTCGTTTCTGAAGCGCACAAGGTTCGCGTGCTGGTGCAGGGATTGAAGAGCGATGTCATTTTTGATGGTCTCACTCAGACACTCGACCAGGTCGCGGGCTTTCATCCGCCGGCAGTCATGGAGGCGCTCTTTCGTGGCGCCGTGGAGCGATCAGGTGACGTCGCCGTTCATTTCGCGGCGATGATTTGCCACCTTCATGGTAAGGCCCCCGAGCCCTTCGATTGGGCCCAACGGCCGTTCTTCCTGCGCTTCCACACTGAGGTGAGGTCGGAACGGGTAGCGGTCTTTCGCGAATTGTGCGAGAAGATCGGCGTAACGGCTGACTCTTACCTGAATCCGGCAGGTTGAGATTGGTGACCGATCAAACGCTGAACTCGCGAAGCGACGAGTCGCTCTTAACACTTTGTCATTCTCAACGAAGTGAAGCAGCCAGAGCAGGCCTGGAAGCACGTCGCCATCCTGGCAAACCGGGCGATTTACGGTATAGCCGTTAGCCACGGGCCGAACGGCCAGTGCGCCGCGGGATAACGGTCGCAGGAATACGCATCCAGGTTCCGCGAACGGGGTTAGGCGCGCGGACGGTTTCCCGCGTTGACCCATGGCTTCGGGCAGATAGGTAAAACCACTCCACCCGTGAACCGCGTCTCCTGTAACTCCTCCCGCGACTCTGCTGAACCGGGGTGTGGCCGTTCGCAGCGACCGGTCTGCGCGATCCGCGAATGAACCGCGTCTTCATCAAGACTTATGGCTGTCAGATGAACGAGCGCGACAGCGAAGCCGTGGCCGCGATGTTGCGCGGACGTGGGTATCGGATCGTCACGCGCGAAGACGATTGCGACGTCATGTTGCTCAACACCTGTTCCGTGCGGGACGCCGCTGAGCAAAAAGCAATCGGCAAGGCCGCCAACGTGCAGGCCCGCAAAAAGAAGAATCCGGATTTCGTGTTGGGTATTCTTGGCTGCATGGCGCAGAACCGCGGAGCGGCGCTGTTGGATCAACTGCCCGACGTCGATCTCATCGTTGGGACGCAAAAGTTTCATCAGGTTCCTGGATACCTCGACAACCTGCGTGCAGCGCGCGAGGCCGGCGCTCCCATTGGCGAAACGATCATCGATATCGCCGAGGAAGCAGGATCGCAGAACACGATCCGGGATCACGAGCTGACGGAGCGGCAGGTCAGCGCCTTCGTGTCGATTCAGCAGGGCTGCAACATGGATTGCGCGTTCTGCATCGTGCCGAAAACACGCGGCGATGAACGGTCGCGTCCGATGGAGGACATCGTGAGTGAATGCGAGCAGCTCGCGGGGCGGGGAGTGAGGGAAGTGACGCTGTTGGGCCAGATCGTGACGAGCTACGGACGTCGTGATTATGTGCATACGGCGGGGATTTCGCCGTTCGTGCAGTTGGTCGAACGCGTTCACGCGATCGAGGGCATTGAGCGCATCCGGTTCACCTCGCCGCATCCGCGTGGATTCAAGGATGACCTGGTCGCGGCGTACGGCCGCCTGCCGAAGCTCTGTGGTTACGTTCATCTCCCCATGCAAAGTGGGAGTAACCGGATTTTGCGCGCGATGAACCGACCTTACACGCGGGAGCGGTATGTCGAGATCGTCGAAGCGCTGCGCGCGGTGCGTAGTGACATGTATTTTTCGACCGATGTGATTGTGGGCTTCCCGGGTGAAACGGAGGACGATTTCGAGCAGACGCGCCAGCTGTTCGAGGCGTGCAATTACGACATGGCGTACGTGTTCAAGTATTCTATCCGCACGGGCACGCCCGCCGCCGAACTTGGCGATCAGGTGCCGGACGAAGTGAAGGAAGCCCGCAACGCGGCGCTGTTGGATGTGTTGCGACGCAACTCAGAACGACGGAACGCTCAACTGCTCGGCACGGTGGAAGAGGTCCTCGTTGAGGGACGCGACAAGAGCGGGAAGCACTTTACCGGCCGAACCCGCGGCAACCGCGTATGTATCTTTGATGCGGATGAGCGGGTGATCGGATCGCTCATGCCGTTGAAGATTAATCGGGCGAGTGTGAGTACGTTGTATGGGGAGCTGGTTTTGGCGGGGGTTGGGTGCGACTCATGCTCGTAATCGTGATCGTGATCGCCTAACCCACTTACCGATTCATGGCTCAATTCGATCACGAACGCCTGCGGGTGTACCAAGAAGGGCTTCGGTTCGTTGCGTTCGCAGATGCTGTCGTGGCTGACTTGCCTCAGCGGATTGCCGCGCGTGATCAGCTCGTCCGTGCTTCGACGAGTATCGCGCTTAACATCGGCGAGGGGAACGGAAAGCGATCCAAGGCAGACCGCTGCCGCCATCTCGACGTCGCCCGCGGCTCGGCGCTCGAATCCGCTGCGGGTCTCGACGTTCTTGTCATCCAGAAGCCCCTCAACCGTCAGCGTGCGGAGGAGGGGGCGGAGATCCTCGTGGCCGTGGTTTCGATGGTGATGGGGTTGCCCGAGACTTTCGGCGCGCAAGTGCACGAAGATGTAGGAGATTACGGCAGCAACTCCCATGACGGGAATTTTCCGAGCACGATCACGAGTACGATTATCCTATGACCCTCTTCTACGCGACCCTCCTCCCCGGGCTGCTCCTCCTAATTCTCGGGCTGCCGTTGCTGTTGAATCATCGCGGCTTCGTCAGCGCGTTGCAGCGGATGCCGCGCTCAACCGGCGCGGCGGCGGTGTTCTTCGGATTGGGTGCGTTGTGGTTTCTCTACGCTGTGTGGCACCTTTCCGTGGCCGACTTTGGCGAATATCGCGTGCCGTTGACCGTTG
>JBDSPT010000151.1:0-8897 GCA_039930205.1 Opitutus sp.
GGCACGCCGCTCTGCTACGAGATCCAACGCGGCCGCAATCGACCCAACAAAATTATTTACACCAGCAGAACGGACTTGTCCTCCGATCTCGAGATCCGCGAGCATGAACCGTCTTTCGCGAGATAGCGCTTTTCGCCGGGCCATGAATTTCATCCTGAACTTTCTATTTCGCGTCCTCTTGACCATGGCGACCGGAGTTTCGGTCCTCGCCGCTTTGCCGGCGCCCGAGTTGAGCTCGATCGCAATGCGCGCGCACAATTCGAAACCATCTCCCACGCTTTTCGCCGCGGTAAAACCCGAAGTATCAGGATTGGTCGCCGAGAACCGCTATGATGATCCGAGCATGTGGAAGGAGCGGTGGCTCGAGTTCTCTGTCGGTGCCGTCGCCACCGGAATCGCCGTCGGTGATTTCGACGGAGACGGTTTGCCTGACATTTACGCACTCTGCCGCACCGGGCCGAATCATCTCTATCGCAACCTGGGCAACTTCGCCTTTGAGGATGTCACCGAGCGCGCCGGCGTCGGCGGGCGCAGCGGCGGCCCGTGGGTGAATGGGGCGACGTTTGTGGATATCAATGGCGACGCGCGGCTGGACCTCTACGTGTGTTACCATGCCGCCCCCAACCAACTTTTCATCAACAACGGAGACGGCACGTTCACCGAGCGCGCCGAGCAGTACGGTTTGGCGATCACCACCAATTCCGTGATGGCTTCTTTTGCCGATTACGATCGGGACGGCCGGCTCGATCTGTTCCTGCTGACGAACCGGCTGGACGTGAGTCACCTGACCGGGGAGCCCGACTACCTGTATCACCAAAATAACGACGGTACCTTCACCGACGTGTCGACGTCCGCTGGTTTGTCTCGCACCGATCGGTTCCAGGGGTTTGCCGGCGTTTGGTGGGATCCTCTCGGTACCGGGTGGCCGGACCTCTATGTGGCCAACGATTTTGCCGGTCCTGATCGGTTCTATCGCAACCAGCACGATGGCACGTTTGCGAGCGTCTTGGACGCCTCTGCTCCGTCCACCGCCTATTCCGCGATGGGCGCTGATGCGGGTGACATCAACAACGACGGTCGGCCCGACCTTTTTGTCGCCGACATGAGACCCAGCGACCACCGCCGAGCGCTCAATTCCTTGGTGGTCGATTTCGACGAACTTTACCGGCGCCTGGAGCAGCCCGTCCCCCAGCTCTCCAAAAACGCACTTTGGCTCAACGAGGGCGGCGGTCACTTTTCCGAAATCGCGTTCGCCGCCGGGGTCTCCGCCACAGACTGGAGCTGGTCTCCGTTGTTCGGTGACCTCGACAACGACGGCTGGGTAGATCTGCACGTGACCAATGGCATGATCCGGGATTTTATGGACGGAGATGCGATGCTAGCGCAGAGCAAAGACGTCCGGGACCAAGCCGCATTTTGGAAAAAGCGCCCGACTCTGGATGAGAAAAACCGGGCATTCCGTAACAACCGCCGGCTCGGCTTCGAGGACGTTTCTGCGGCCTGGGGTCTCGATCTGCTTGGGACGAGTTTCGGCTCAGCCATGGCCGACTTCGACCGGGACGGCACCCTCGATCTTGTCATCAGCAACTTCAATGCACCACTCTCTCTGTATCGAAACACCTGCGACACCGGTCACGCGATCCTGATCCAATTCCACAGCGAAGCCCGAGGTAATCGGCTGGGCGTCGGCACGACCGTCCGGCTCCGCACGAGCCAGGGACTGCTGACGCGTACCCTCACCCTTTCGCGCGGACTGGCCTCCGGCCAACCCCACGAGCTTCACTTCGGTCTCGGGCCTGATGCGGTCATTGCGGAGATGGAAGTGCTATGGCCGAGCGGCCGGCGTCAGGTTTTTCACGATATTCCCGCCGACCGAATCTACACGGTGACCGAGCCTTCTACCTCCTCGACCGCCCCGGACACATCGCCACCTTCACCCGCTCCCCTTTTCAAAGAGGTCGGGGCCGCACAGGGACTCACGTTTGTCCACGCCGGGCGCGATGTGATCACGGCTGAACTCCAGCGTCAGCCATTGCTTCCCGCCCGGATGACGAGGCTCGGGCCGGGTCTGGCATGGGCGGACGCCGATGGCGATGGGGTTGAGGACGTCATTGTGACAGGTGGCATAGACCATGCCGGACACTTTTTCCCGAGCGCCTCCGCGAGTACAGAAGCGCAACTGCCGTTTAGCGCCGCGATGACTCGCGAGGGATTGGGTGCCATGGTTTTCGAATCCAATGGAGACGGTCGCCCTGATGTCTTGGTCACCGCTAACGCTTTCAGCGAAAAAGCGAGCGAAGCGCGCTCGATCAGTCTCTGGTTGGGGGGAACGTCGGGTGAGTTTTCGGACGCTCCAGCGGGCACGCTACCACCTTTCACTGCCTCGCCTGGTCCAGTTTGCGTGGCCGACTACGATCAGGACGGCGATCTCGACCTGTTTATTGGAGGCCGCTACTTGCCCGGAGCGTACCCGCAGGCGGTCGATAGTGCGTTGTGGGAAAATAGACACGGCCAATTCGTCGACGTGACGGCAACGCGCGCACCCGCCCTGCTGGCCTGCGGCCTCGTAACCGGTGCCGTCTGGAGCGACATCAATGGCGATGGTCGGCCCGACCTCATGATAGTCCGAGAGTGGGGCGCGCCGCTCTACCTTGAAAATACCCCGGAAGGATTCATCGATCGAAGCACCTCAGGGGGCCTGAAGGGACTAACCGGCTGGTGGAACAGCATCACAACGGCTGACCTAAACGAAGACGGCCGCATGGATTTCGTCTTGGGCAACCAAGGGTTGAACACCCCTTACCACGCGACCCCGGAAAAACCCGCGCTACTCCTGGCAGGCGACTTCGGCGGCACGGGCGAGAGCGCACTGATTGAGGCCACCTTCGTCGGCGAGGTCCTGCACCCTTGGCGTAACCAAATCCAACTGGCACGGGGTCTCCGCTCGCGCGCAGTTTCTCTTAACCTTCTCAAAAACTTCCCCTCATTCGCGGCGTATGCGGCCGCTCCGCTAGAGGAGCTGTTTTCCCCGGCCAAACTATCCACCAGCACAATCTACTCGGCAAATGTTTTAGAGAGCGGGGTCCTGCTTCAGAATGACCACGGCGGGTTTGACTGGCTGCCACTGCCGATGGAGGCCCAATTCGGTCCGGTACACGGCGTCGCCATCGCTGATTTTGACGGGGACGGTCACCTGGACCTTGCAATGGTTGAGAATTCAACGCGCGCGATGCCACACTCTGGCCGGTTTTCCGGCGGGGTGGGAGCATTTCTGCACGGCAGCGGAAAGGGGACCTTCACGCCTTGGCACGCGGAGGAGTCCGGGTTTCTCGTCCGGGGGGACGGCCGGGCGCTGGCGCTCGGCGATCTGAACGGTGATGGTTGGCCGGATCTGCTCGCCGCCCAAACTAACGGCCCGATGCTCGCCTTTGAAAATCGGCGGACTCAAACAGGGGGCAGCTTTTCAATCGCGCTGCGGGGCCCGGCGGGTAATCCGCACGGAACAGGCGCGCGGGTCAGCACGATCTGGCCTGACGGCCACCGGCAGACTGCCGAAGTCACGACGGGCGAAGGATACCTCACCCAATCGTCCGCCAAAATTTTCATCGGCTACCCTGCCGGGCAACCGCCGGCATCATTTGAAGTGCGCTGGCCCGGCGGTCGACTCACCCGTCACCTCTGGAAACCCGGAATAATGCTACTCCCTTTCGAGGAAGCGCCTTAGCTGTTCGATAACGGCGTTCATCGCACAGCGACCATCGGTCGGCGACGAACGCGGGTGCCGTTCCCCATAGGTCAGCTCATCAGCGTCCCGGCACAGCCCAGCCGTCACGCCAACTCCCAGTCAAAGCAATCGACTTAAGAATCACAGGGAGACCCGTCTCGTTGCGGTGAACCCACAATTCAAGGGCCGGGCGCGCCACGGGTCCGCACCGGAGCCAACGCAAGCCGGAATCCAAGGATGAAATTGCGAGTCTCAGGGTCATCGCCTCCTCGGGTGGCGGGACGCAATACTTCGATCCGACTCGTGAAGCTGCCGCCACGCACCACTCGATGTAAACCGGTATATTCTGACTGCGGGGGATCGACCACCACGCCACCCGGGTACGGGCCATTGTAGTCAGCGCACCATTCCCAAACGTTGCCGAGCATGTCGTGGAAACCCCAAGCGTTCGGCTGGAGTTGGCCCACGCGTTCGGATCTCGCGCGCGTGTTCTCTCTAAACCAAGCGATGTCGGGCAAATCAATCCGCCGCACGCCTTCGCGACTACCGGCACGACAGGCATACTCCCACTGCGCCTCAGTGGGAAGTTGGTAAACATAACCGTCGGGCAAAGTCCCGTCCGAGCGCGACTTTTCCGTCAGACGCTGGCAAAACGCCACGGCATCATCCCAAGAGACCTGCTCCACCGGCAGGAGAGGGTCGCCTTGAAAAAATGCCGGTGTCGTACCCATGACTGCGGCCCACTGCCCTTGAGTGACCTCGAACCTGCCGAGCCAAAATCCCCGGCTGAGAGTGACTCGGGTGATCGGCGACTCATCCGACTTCCGGTCCGGCTCGTCCTCCATACTACCCATACGAAAAGTCCCATCAGCCACCCACAGCAGGGTTAGATTAGGCCCCGGCACCGTGAAAGGATGGCCGGCCGAGGGTGCACGAACACCTTCTTCCGCCGTGGAGGGCTGCGCCGAGAACCACGAGAGAGACACTCCAAGAGCTATCCGACGGGCTCTTCGAATAAAGGCGATTAACTTCAGGTCAGTGTGCACGGTCGCGTTTAGCTCTGACTGGTCCAGCTTTAATCACGGGCATTCATGGCGCAAGTTGGCGCAGCAGTTCGGGATATTCATCCGGCATAGCCAAAACGGCCCGTCCCGCGCGTTCCCAAACTAACTCGGGGGCCAGGCCAAACCGGCCTCCGCTGGCGCGGTGCAGGCGTACAGCAATTGCATTCGACGTTGCCAGGACGCCATCCTCCCGCAGATCCGGAACCTCTCGGTACGGTAAGGCCGTGCCAGCGGGAAACCCATAGATGCCATCGACCAAAAAATGCCTTTGCAGCTCAAGCTGAAGCCGAGCAAGTCGCGCCGCAGCGGCCTCTCCTCCGCCAGCGGGTTGGTCCTCCACCACCATGGCCAGCATAACCGCGACGACATCTTGCGCCGTAACCGGAACATCGGGAACGAACCGCCGCAACCGGCCAGCTATGTCTTCGCTGGATAGCTGCGTCCACTTGCTCATCAGCCGGCCCGACGCCGCCAGATACTCCGGTTTACCCAGTTGCCGCCCGCCCTCGGCGAGGACTACGGCCGCCAGCGCTTGCGTCCCAAGAGGGGCGGAGCGGGGCTTTGATTCGTTGATGCGCTGGCGTTGAGTCCGTTGCAAAGTGCTGCGCACCGCCGGCCACACGCTCAGCGTTTCCATTGCTGAGGAACTCAAGCGATATCTTCCACGCCAGAGATGGTTCGGATCAAACGCCTCCGGCACCTTTTCTTTATCAGTCAGACCCTGCCATCCATCGAACGCCGGTGCGTTCTCGGTCAACCCCTGCTGAACGTCCGCCAGGGTCCATAGGAAAGGTGAATCGGACGGAGCTGCCAGAGATGTGGTCAGCCGGATGGGTAGCCCGGTTGGAGAGACCACGGAATCAGCCAACCACGCAAGAAGCTCGTCAGCGACAGTTTCAAAGCCCTCGTGCGGCCAGAGACGGGCGGCCGCAAGGTACGTCTCAGCCAGTCCAATTTGGAGCGCAGCATCCACGTCGAAAACCGGCCAATCGCCCTCGGGGGTGGCCGCCCGAGAAAAGAATGCGCCCGAAACAGCGTCGCGCAAAGGACCGGCGGCCAGCTGTTGAAGCAATGGGCGAACGTTCCCTGCTTCAACGTTGCCTTGGGCCGCTTGTTGCACGAGCAGATGCCACGCCCTGGGGGTCAACCTCGTGATAGCTGGGCTCTCCCCCCCCGGCCTCATGTTGGCGGTTAGAAATGAGACCGCTTCCTGAGTCGCAGCCGCTTGATCCGCGGCTCCGGCTGGCAAGCGCCCGAAATAACTCTCCAAAAGCACCGCCGCATCAGCCCGGAGGGCCTGCGCATCCGTCGCCTGGCGGGACGCCACGCGTTCGATTAAATTAAGCAGGCCCGGTTTGCCCCATTCATCGTTCGGTTCGAGATAGGTCCGGCCCAGCAGCGGAGCCCCCGTATCGGACATCCAGACATTGAGTGGTATCCCGTGCTCCTGTTGAGTATCCGCGACGAACGCACCCAGCGCAGCGAGCACTCCCGGACGTTCGTCGGCGTCAACCTGTACGCAAACGAACTTTTGAGCCAAATACTCTGCAACCGCCGCCTGCTTGAACGCGATTCGCTGCATGTCAGCCGCCCGCTCTGAGCCAACGGTCGTCACATGCACAAACAGGGGCTTGCTCTGCTCCTTCGCTTGCATCCAGGCGGCATCACCCCAAGCCATCCAAGAAATGGACGAGCTTGGCTCAGCCGCAGGTGCCAGGTTCCTTAAGCCGAGGAGACAGATGGCTACGAGAAGTCGTTTCATTGCTTATTTGAGGGAGTGCATAAATGGACTCCGATTTGGTTGTGGGTGCCAGGTGTGGCTTGATTGCGCTCTTGGCCCCCTGTGACTCATGACTTGGCTTCAGTTGGGTGTGATCGATTCGGGTTAGCGTCGCGGGGGAATCGGATTCGAAAGGAAGAGTAGCGGACGTGAATTGTTACGCACCACAGCCAAGTCGGGCTGGCCGTCGCCATCGCAGTCGATGATGGTGACCGCCCGGCCATCGCCTGGAACTACAAACCCGGTCTTCGCCGGATCGAGCACCCCGAGCCCCCCGTGACCGTCGCCCTTCAGGACAAAACCATAACCGCCTTGCAGTCGGCCAGACTGGGGCACAGGGCCGGAAAATCCCTGCGTGATGACCACGTCCGTCAAACCGTCGCCGTCCAAATCGCCTGTCGTGATCCCCATGACCGGAGCCAGCTGGGCTTCCGTCGGTAAAGGCGCAAATGTGTAACCACGCGGACTGCTGAGCAGCACCCCACTGCGGAGTTCACCTGCGGGAAGCAGGGTAGCCTTGCTGAGCACCGCGGAAGAAAAGATCTGCTCGATCGGCGCCTGTGCGTACGACTCGAAGGTGGGGAATTTCTGCAGCAGTCGCATCGCAAAGCTGCGCGAGCCCAACCCACGGGAGAGCTCGGTCATGCCTCGCCACGGCCGGATTACGTCCCCATCAAACGTGAGGTCGAGGAGACTGTGCTGCCCGGATCCGGCCAGGTCTCCGGCGAGCAACAGGGTCGGCCGTTGCGGACTGCCGTGGTAGCGGGTGTTGAGCCCGAAGTTGCCAACAATGAAATCGGGCCGGCCGTCCCCATTCAGGTCGGCGGCGGCAGCGCTTTGCCACAGGCCTTCAAGATTGGCGGGCAGCTCCGATGCTGATGACTCGGACCAGCCGTTCGGACCATGCCGAAAGAGCCTTGGCGCCCCCCATTCTTGCGTGACGAATAGTTCCGACCGCTCGCCCATGGCGACCGCTCCTGTAACCATTCCCAGCTCGCGCAGCGCGGGTGCCGCGACATCAGTGATGTCGACAAAGCGACCCTCGCGAAGCTCCAGCAGGTAACTACGCGGCGAGTCGGGATACCGGCCAGGAACGTGGCGCCCGCCGATGAAGAGGTGGAGGCGCCCCTCCATTTCAAAGTAAACCGCAGCGCCCGCACTGACCCGTAGATCAGGCATCATTCCGTCCGGCGCGCGGGTGAACAGTCCATGACCATCATTAAGAAATAGCCGCGGGCGATAGTTCGAGGCGCCCTCTTCGTATTCGGCTCCGCCGGATACAAGGAGCAAATCTTGATTGCCGTCACCGTTCACGTCGTGCCAAAGGACGACCGCATCGTACGCTTCCGTGTCCTCGATCCACGGACCGCTTTGCAGCCGAAAATGCCCGGGCTCCCCCGTCGCGACGGCCAAGTGACCAGGGGAGCCGCCCACTCCGCCCACGAAACAATCCGGGCGACCATCGCCGTTGACGTCGGCCCAAGCCAGCGAACCAGGCAGGCCGTTGAGGCGCCACGGGAGCAGCGGCTGCCGCTTGAGCTCAACGAGCGTGGTGTTACGAGCGAGGCTCACCGGGGGAAACCCAGCGGTTTCCCTAGCTTCGCGCCAGCGAGTTGGCGACACTTGGGCCGGCGGAGCGACCGTCGCTCCTTCCTCGTTTAGGGTGAGCTCAACATTCACTGGCAAATCGTTGAAAATTTGTCGGCGGCCGCTTGGCCACTCGACCGTGAGCTCCTCGACCTTGGCCGCGGCGCCGAGCCCAAAATGGAGCTCGGGCACGGCGCCCGAAACAATGCCCCGCGCCGAAAGGAGCTCGCGCACCAGCGTCAGGCCTCCCGCGCGGACCGAGACCCGGGCACCAATGCCGAACCGATTGGAGACGCGACCACGCAGAGCGACCAACAAGGCCGAGCCCGTCTGGCTATTATTTCGGAAAATCGATGGCGCCGCGTTGTAGTTGTTTACAACGACGTCGAGATCACCGTCGCGATCCAGATCCACCAGGACCGCGCCGAAACCAATGCCCAACTCATCCAAGCCCCAATCGGCGCTCACGTCTTGAAACGTCAGGTCGCCCCGGTTGCGGAACGCAACATTCCGCTCAGGGGCCTCAGACTGTCGCTGCCAGACCCGGCTCGAGTCCTCCCTCGTCCGGGCCAGCTGCATCACAATATCCGAGTCCATGAAGGAACGAAAGATACCATTGGTGACGTGGAGGTCCTGCCAGCCATCGTTATCGAGGTCGCCGAACAGCACCGACCAGGTCCAGCCCGTGGCGTGAATCCCGGCCAGCCGGGCCGCCTCCAACATGCGTCCGACCCCGCGGTTG
>JBDSPT010000152.1:0-3287 GCA_039930205.1 Opitutus sp.
AGATTGATTTCCCGAGTTCGCCGGTAAAGTCGGGGTTGAGGCCTGCTTTGTCGTCGTGGTCGTACCCGGATCCGAGGCTGTTTGAGTCACCAACCTGGCTCCTCCCTGAGGCGCAACGACGACCGACAGCCGGAAGTTCGTTTTCCCCTCCTTCACCGTGAGATTGATCCGCAACGCACTGATCTGCGTTCCATATCCAGCGAGGGAGGTCTGCGCGCCCAAGATGCCTTGGGCATCTGCGGTCGACTCGAAAAAGCCGGCTCCTTGCCGGGTCCGCCCGCCGGTCCCATTTCGGTAGTCATCCAACTGCCTTTGCTGCCCCACATCGATCACTCCCAGATCATAAAGCAGATTCCCGTTCAGGCCGTTCAGATTGGTCTCCTTGTAGTCCAATAGCGAAAACGCGCCGACGAACCGATGCCAGAGCTCATTCGGCTGGCCCTTTTCGTCATAGAACATCTGCCGCGCGTAATCGATTGCCGCTAATTCCGAGTAGCTTCTGAGCGAGCGCAGCGGTGGCGCGTAGGGCAGCGGGCCTTGGTCGTAGTCCGGCAAGCGGGCGGATGCCGAAACATGATCCTTTTTCATCCAAACCATCAAAGCATCAGTGAGACGCTCCGCCTCCGTTTGAGCCAAGCCCCATCCTTTGAAGAGGTTTACCATCTTGGCTGCTTCAACATGCGGCAGTGATAGTTTGCCGCTTTCGTCCTCGAACGTGATTTCAACCTCCCGCCCATTACTCGGCTCCCATCCGGCAAAGCCCAGAGGGTCGAGCCAACCTTCCGCCGGACTGCGCAATGCACTGTTCACCTGGCGAAAGTCCTCGAGCACACCGAGCGTCACCTCGAGCGCTGAGTAGGCCTCCTGTCGCAGCCGCACTGCCGCAGCTTGGCGTGCCTCAACGATGAGATCATCGCTCGCTTTCTCCACGAACGCGATCAGCGCGAGCGTCGTAAACATCAACGTAACGAGCACAATCACGAGGACTGACCCGTGAGTCCGCCGGCCAAAGACAGAACTATTTCGTCTGCACCGCATCAGAAATTCGGCAGCCCTTCCGAGACGCTCGGCAGCGCGATGACATTCTCACGCTCGAGTTTGCCGTAGGTGAACTTGAGGCGCAGTCGCTGCGGTGCGAGCACCCGGTTGTTGTTGTCGCGACGAAGCTGCGGCTCGTTCTTCCACGTCTTGAAGGTCGCATCGAAATAATCGTACGTCATCGCGGAGACCAGCGGCGTGATGACCATTTCGCGCGGCGCATCATCGTTAAACCGTTTCTCAAGCCGCGAATGCCACAGCAGAATGAGTCCGTCGCGTTCCCGTACTTGGAGCGAGCATACGACTTCCGGCAACGGCCGTTCCGGCCACGTCAGCAGCGGACTGCCTTCCGGTAATTCAAACGTGAGCAGGTTTTCGGTCACGCCGGTCTGCGCCCGAATCTCTTGTGGCAAAATAGAACCCGAACCCGCAGGCGCCGCCGGCGGAAACGCCGAGGAACGTAATTCCTGCTCGAGAAACCGAGTCACCGCCCGAGCGTGCTGATCGAACAAACGCAGATCTGCATTTCGGCCCCACAGCTCGCCCATTGAAAACACAAACGAGTTCATCGAAACCAAAACCAGCCCAACCAGCGCCATCGCCAGCAGGATTTCGAGCAACGTGAATCCTTCACGGCGTGTCACTCCGCCTCGCTGAATGAGTCTCGACCGAATGGTATCGCAACCGGTCATGGCACCTTCTTGCGCATCTCCGCGATGCGATCCTTCGAGTTTTGACGGAGCTTCGCCATGTCCAACCCTTCGGACCACGTGGGCCGCAGTAGCATGAACGACTCGTTCACCGGCCGGGAGGGCAGCTTGGCATTCATCTCGGCGATCTCGCATGTGAACGTCACCACGAACACATCCGCGATTGTACTGGGTTCGATCGTTGCCCGCCACGCGACGCGACCCCCACCCGATGCTTCAAAGTCGCCTCCCTGCTCCGCCTTCGTCCGGTCAGGCTCGCTCGTCAACTGGGCACGAGCGAAGCGAACCTCCTCGTTGTGTGCGTCCGTCCGATTCACGACGTGATACGCGTTGAGCACATTGACGTACGTCGCTCCGAGTGTCACGGCCGCCAGTGCGAAGATGGACAACGCGACCAGCACTTCCAAAAGAGTGAATCCGCGAGCGCGCATGCTAGGTCTTTTTGGCGTCGTTCAAGATCGGTGCACAGGTCCAAGGATCGATCGCCAGAATCCGTGCGGGCCCTGTAGTGCGAAACTGAACACGGAAAGGAGTGCACGTTCCATCCGGATAAAACGAAACCGACGGCAAGACTTGAGTATCGACCAGTTGTCCGCCGATCAGGATCGATCCGCCAGTCGACTGCGCGTGGATCAGGTCGATCGTCAGGTCGCGCGTTTCCGGTACCGTGAATTTTTGCACCCGCTCCGGCCCTTCGAGCACGAATGATTTCTCCTTCGGATCATAGCTGAGTCGAATCTGAACCTCTGAAATCAGCGCCGTGCGTCGCGCCGTTCGCACCGTCTCCCAAAAGATTTCCTGAGGACTTTTTGGACGTCGATCGCTCACCTGAGCAGCGACGGAAATCATGGCGGCGCTGAGCAGACCGAGCAGCGCGACCGCCAGAAGGATCTCGACGAGAGTGAACGCGCGCGATCCCGTCGGCGCCGACACCCCTCTCATGCGACTGCGCTGTCTCCCACTGACTGAACTGAGCTGCGCTGTCGCGCGTGCGCGTCGATCTCCCGCCATCCGTTACTTCTCCTCTGACCAGTTGCCGATATCGTCCTTCGTACCCTCGGTCTTGTCCGGCCCTTTCGAAAAAACGTCGTAGCTGTTCTTGTTTTTGGTGCCCGGGTAACGGTAAACGTACGCCTCACCCCACGGGTCAGTCGGAAGTTTGGCGTCCGTCAAGTAAGGCCCGTGCCACGAGTCAGCGCGATTCGCTGGGGCGGAAATCAATGCCTGCATTCCTTCGGCGGTGCTCGGGTAGTCGCCCATCTGAATCCGGTAGCTGGTAAGCGGGAGTTTGATCGCTTCGTTGACGAACAAATGTGCGGTCTTCGACTGCGCTCCACCGAAAATCGTATCGAGATTTGTGACCGCCAACCCGACCAGTAGGCCGAGGATGGCCAAAGCGATCATAATTTCGAGCAACGTGAAGCCACGACGTGAAGCACGTCGGAGAGACAGGGAGGTACGGGAGCGGAACATATCAGCGAAGAATGGCTCGATGCAGCCGGTTGTCGAGACGCGGACATCGCAGGAATTGTTTCAAAA
>JBDSPT010000153.1:0-4159 GCA_039930205.1 Opitutus sp.
TCACGGAGCAGGAGCGACATGACTTTCTGCCTGAGCCGCTCTACAGCGAGCTGAGTTCGTTGAGCGAGCGTTGTGAACGGGTGGATCCTGCCGCGATCTCAAATGCTGAATTTCAACGCCTCCTGGCTGACACGAATCCCGAGGTCGTGATCACGTGTTGGAAAACCCCGCCGATTCCAGCCGTACCGCCGCCCAACCTCCGCTACGTCTGTCACCTGACGGGCTCGATTAAGAACCTGGTGACGCGTGAACAGATCGAGCGAGGATTGATCGCATCGAACTGGGGCGGTTCGATCAGTCGCATCGTCGCTGAAGCTGCGTTGTATCACATTTTATCGTGTCTGCGTCGCGCGACGTTTTGGACGCTCGCCATGCACCGGGAGAGGGGCTGGAAGACGGGCGCCACGGAAACGGCATCGCTGTTTGGGCGCCGGGTCGGACTGCACGGATTTGGTCAGATCGCGCGTGAGCTCACGCGCATACTGCGCCCTTTCGGCTGCGAGATCACCGCCTTCGCACCTGATGTGGATGCATCGGTTGAGGCGCGGTACCACGTCACGGCGTCGCCGTCACTCGATGCGCTGTTCTCCGACAACGAGATTGTCGTGGAACTGGCTCCGCTGGTTCCGTCGACGATTGGTGTCGTGACGGAACGGCTGCTTCGGTTGATCAAGCCGGGCGGCGTGTTTGTGAACGTTGGTCGCGGAGCGGTGGTCGACGAGGCAGCGCTCCTGCGCGTCGCACGTGAAGGCACTCTCAACGTCGGCCTTGATGTATTCGCGGTGGAGCCGCTGCCCGTTGACTCGGGATTTCGCGGTTTGTCCAATGTCACGCTGACCCCGCACCTGGCCGGTCCGACCACAGACCGGCGAAGAGATGCGGGAGAATTCGCGATCGCGAACGTGCGCGCCTACGCGAGCGGCCAGGCAATTGAGGCGCGGATCACCGCGGCCACTTACGATCTGCGGGCCTGAGTGGTCGGCTCCTCGGTTGGTAGTGGGCTCGCCCGCGCTTCATTTCCGAGTGGCCGGCACTCGCAGATCTGCGCGGTCAGGTGAACCTCTATTTTTGTCCGCGGTTTCGCTCAGGTCGCGAGATGACCGCTCGTTTAGTTGCCTCGTGGTGCCACGTTGCTGCGGGCGGGACTCGCGGCGAGCCCGAACGTATCCGGCGAGTCGGGGCGGGCGGGATCGAAGCTCTTGACGTCATCGGCGATCCACCCAGCCAACGGCAATTTCGCATCGCGAATGCCTTGGACCACGCACTGCGCCAGTTCGTAGGCGCCGTAATTGTTGTGGTGCGTTGGGTCTTTGCCGCCGTTGCTGAATGCCAGCGGTGACTTCGCTGGTCCCAACGCTTCGTAGAATGCGACACTCATGCGTTCGAGGTCGATGAGGGCGACGCCTTCCTCACGCGCGACCTCGCGCACAGCCGCCGGATATTCACCGTGGGTGTTCTTGATTTTGTTCTGGGCGTCGAAGTTGCGGCGTTGCATCGACGTGACCAATACAGGCGTGATGTGGCGGAGCCTGGCCTCGGCGATAAACGCCTTGAGGTAGGCTTCGTAGGTGGTGTGTGCCTCCACGTACGTCTGAGGCCAGTTCTTCTTCTGATCGTTGTGGCCAAATTGAATGAACAGGTAATCGCCGGCTTTCGCCTGGCTCAGGATTTTCGCGAGACGCAGTCCGGTGATGAACGATTTCAACGTTTCGCCCGACTCCGCATGGTTGGCGAAGGCGACGACGGGTTTGAAAAACCGCGGCATCATCTGCCCCCAGCTCGCGCCGGGTTCATACGCCTGGTCAGTCACGGTGGAGTCGCCCGCGAGAAAAACCGTGGGCGCATCCGCCGGCTCGACCGTGATCGAGCGCACGCGTGGCCTGGGTCCATTGAACTCCAGCGTAAGCTTGTCGTCCCAGCGCAACGCCGGCGCTTCGCGTTCATTAAGGACGACCGCGGTCCCACCGGGCGCATTCTTCTCCGGGGGTGGGATCTTGCTGTTACGCACGTTGACGACGAAGTCTCGCGTCACGAACTCACCCGGTTTGGTCGTCAGGTGTTCGATAAACAGCTGACGCGATTCGGCTTTCACGGTGTTGTCCGACGCCTCGGTGGAATCACCAAAGGTCACCACGACGCGATGGTTTCCCTCCGGAACGTTCACGGAAAAATAGAACGGAGCGTTCGACGCACGATCGGGCGAGGTCTTGAGGTCGAATCCGTGACCGCGTTCGGCCGTGAACGTTTCGGCTGCCGTCATCGCGGTCAGGTCGAATCGCGACGCGGAACCCGACGTCGTTGCAGCTGTTTCAGCCTGCGATGGGATCGCAGTCGCAAGCAGCACGGTGCAAATCAAGGAGTGCATAAATGATGCGCGTGGAAGGAGTGGGGTCATGCGGTAAACGGCTAGAGCGGTTTAACTTAAACTGTAGCCGGACGCCGCCTCATGGTCATCGCGAGGTGCGCGAAGCGCGCCGTGGCGATCCAGCTGGATTGCTTCGTCGCTGCGCTTCTCGCAACGACAGGAACTCGGCTACAGTTTTGTTTAAAAGGCTCTAGACTCACACGTGGAGATGACGCGAGGAGAGGAAGGAGGTGGCGGTCGAAGCTGCTCGGGTTCGCCCGGACAGTGCGAACGCGGCGGGGGCAGTTTGCGAAGCGGGGAGGATGGGTATGTGTCCGAGGAATCTTTTTTGAACACGGAGGTCACGAAGGACACGGAGTGCTGAAAAGAAAAAACGGCGATCACCGGTCAGGGTGATCCGTAAGGGGGCATATTAGGAGTATCCATGCGGTCGGAAGTAGCCACCGTCGTGAGACGGCGGAAGCGCGGTGGGGCCGCGGGTCATCGGTATCACGACCGATGCGACAAGGATTATCCGATCTCGACTGCATCGTTCCGACTTGGAAGTGGCTCGGCTCCAGGTTCTCCGTGACCTCAGTGGTCAAAAAAACGTCGACTGCTCGAGCCGCTCGCTCACGGAGCATCCGTTCGAAACGGGGAGGCGGGCAACTCGACTCGATTGAACAAATTACCTTCGGGCACGTCCGCCCAGGCATAGCGAACATGCGTCGGATGTTCGACCCTCTTGGACGTAACGACGACGGCCTCCTTTTCAATCGTCGCTTCCGCGGGATGAAACACGCCGTCCTCCCCCGCGGCTGTGAATCCCATCAATTTGCCTCCGTGCGCCACGAGCCCGCCGCCCACATGAGTAAATGTCAGCACGGCTCGGTTGTTCTCTGTCTTCAGCGATGCAAAAACCGGACCGGAGTACTCGATCGGCTCGGCGTAGGCGAGGGCACGGGCGGCCACCGCCAGCCGCGCACCGACCGGTTGTTTGTGATTCGGGTGGATGTCGTTCGCGTCGCCGCAGTCGATCGTCACGGCCATCGCCGTGTTCTTGGTGGTCTGCGTGGCGATGAGTTGCGCCTCGCGGATTTCGGGCGGCATCCCGGTGAAGGGCGCGATCTGAACAAAGAGAAAGGGGAAGTCGCCTTGGTGCCACTGCCGCCGCCAATCCGCGATCATCGCAGGAAACAGGGTTCGGTACTGTTGGGCGCGATCGGCGTTGGCTTCGCCTTGATAAAATGCGACGCCGCGGATCGCGTACGGAACGAGGGGTGCGATCATGCCATTGTAGAGCACCGTGGGAGAACCGGCATTTTGGCTCGCGTCAGCCGGTGGGCGACGTCGCGAATCCAGTTCGGCCGCAAAGCGGCAGGACCACGCACCTTTAAGCGGAATTGGTCGGAACTGACCGGCCAGAGACGCAATTTCAAAGGGAGTGTTGGGGTCCCAAATCCCGCCGTTGCCCGCGGTGTCGAGCACGCGAATCGCGATGACGTTACCCGCCGGTTTCAGGGCGGATCCAGGAACTCGATACGCGCGCGGTGTGTGCCAGCCGGTGAGCCCGCCGACGAGGTGGCCGTTCACCCAGGTCGTATCTGCATCGTCGATCGCGCTGAGTCGAAGCTCGATATCGCCACCCTTCCATGTCGCCGGCAGATCGAATGTTTTCCGAAACCACACGAGCCCGTCCCACTTCGGATGTCCGGCCTCTTCCCAGGCCGACGGCAGGTTCATCGATTCCCACCCCGTGGTCGAAAGTCCGGGATCACTCCACGCTGGGTTCTTTGATCCGGGATCGTTCGCGCG
>JBDSPT010000154.1:0-3791 GCA_039930205.1 Opitutus sp.
ACCACTGCCTTCAGTACATCACGGCGGTTGGCTTGATTTTTGGGGCGCTGACCGCTGACCATTACGAGGACACGTTCGCCGCCGACCCGCGGATCGATCAGCTGCGCGCAAAGATGATCGTCAGTGAGGACAAAACGTACACGGAAGATTACCTCGACCCGGAAAAGCGCTCCATTGCGAACGCCGTGCAGGTTTTCTTCGAAGACGGTTCAAAAACCGAGAGAATCGAGATTCATTTTCCGATCGGACATCGCCGTCGGCGCGTGGAAGGTATCCCCCTGCTTCAGCAAAAAGCGCACGCCGCTTTCGCTGCGCATTTTGGCCAGAACAAGGCCGCGTTCCTCATGGCGATGTTTGGTGATCGGTCGAGGCTCGAGGCCATGCCGGTTCATTTGCTGATGGATCATCTCGCGGTGCAGTCGCAGGCGAGGTCCCAAGCCGACGAACGCGACTGATATCCACTCATCGGGTACGAAGCGAAGTCGGAAAATCTCCATGCGAACTTTGCGACGTTAACGCCTCGTCAACAGTCGAGATGTGATCCCTTCGACTCGCTCAAGGGCAGAAACGAAGGGACGGCCTCCGCGCCGTCCGCGACTGTCACCGCCGTACTACCCGCGCATCAGCGCGAACCGGTCGACCCCTGAGGTCGTCCCCCGTTGCTCCCTTTCAATCGGTAGGATCCGGAATTCATTAGCGAAGTTGAGGCGTTCGAGAGTTCGAGAAGGCTGTGGCTTCATCGTCGGTCAACGCGCTTGCGCCCGCCCTGGCATCCGAACCTGAGGGACGGCCCGAGCCATTCGCCGCCGCCACGAGTGGTTCGCCGTGTGGAAATTGCCGGGATCCTGAATGCGGCTCAAACCCACGTAGATCCCGTCACCCAAATTCCCATGAATAAATCTACCCTTGGAACACTGCTCCTGGCGCTCTCCTGCGTCACCTATCTGACCGCGGCTGCAAACCCGGTTTATGTATCGACCGTAGAGGAACTCTATTCCGCGGTAAACGATACCTCCAACATCGGAGCAACCGTCGAACTCGCTGCGGGCACTTACATGCTTTCGCCTACCGATCCTTTCGGTCAGCCACGGCCCAAAGGCGGGCGCATCGAACTTCAGCAAGACATGTCGATCGTCGGAGTGGTTGGCGATCGATCGTCTGTCGTGATCAACGCCTACAATCTGCCCGCTGCCTCGTATGTTGGCGTCGGTCCTTCCGCGGCCCTTCGCACGGGAAAGGGAACCAATTGTGTCGAATGGTTAACGGTTCGTGATGCCCGCTTCGGTCAGGCCAATATTGATACGGGAATCCAGGCTCCCGGTGTCGCCCACATCCGCATCGCACACGTCGCCGCGACCGGCAGTGTCCGAGGTCTCAATGTAATCAATTTTGGTCCCGCGGCTTCGGGTGAGACGATCGAGATTGAGATCATCGACAACGATTTCTTTCAAAATCCGTTCGGAGTCTCCGAGGGCATGCGAATCGGCAACTTTCAAGGAGCCACCGGAGCTACGGTCAACGCGTGGGTGGAGGGAAATCGATCCTGGGGCAACAAGCAGGGGCGACTGATCGTCAACAACCGGGAGATCAACTCGACGGTCAACGTGCAGTCTGCCGGCAACCGCTTCTTCTCTAACGGTGCGGGCACCATCATTATTGGTGGTCTTAGTTCGAACGCTACGAGCGCCAACGGCAACACCATCAACTTCGAAGGGTACGGCGACCATTTCATCGACAACAATGGAGCCACGGATCTCGATGTCGGAGGACTGGTCGTCGTCGGAGGCGAAAACATTTCCATTCCCAATGGAACGAACAACAACACGGTCAACGTTGCTTTGTGGGGCTGCCGAATGGCCGACAATAATAGCTTCGACCTTTTGGGTATCGGAGCTCGATCAACTCCGGTCTCGTTGGGATCTCCGGGAGTGAATAATCACGTGACGATCACCCTCCACGGCGAGGGGAAAAACAAAGGGCGCTGGCAGCCCGTGGAGTTCTTCACGGATACGATCCCCGTTGCGGCCGGGGGGAACAATACCGTTTCCGTTATTCGCTAAGTCGACCGCGCGCCGTCGGCGCGGATCCAAAACGGAAAAGCCCGCTCTCATCAACGAGCGGGCTTTTCTGCAATCATTCGCCGGCGCCCGACGATCCCGGACGGTCGTGACCCGACCAATAGGATCAGCGGAGTTCTGCGCTCGTTGCTTTCCCGAATCCTTGGATCGTTTTGACGGGCGCCTTACCAATCTTGCAGTCAGATTCTATTAGAACCACGCGCTAGAAGGCTCGAGCAGCGACCCAGCGGCTGCCTCTGGAAAGCATCAATCAACCAAATAACTTCCTTTCCCCTCACCGTTGCGCGGCAAACCTGACCTTATCGTCGGTTCGGTTGGCCGACGGATGAGATAGCTCTGTGCATCATCCATAAGAACAGCGCAGCGGTAAGGGCGTACGGTATTCTTCTGAGCCAAAAATTAGAAACCATCAGCAATGCGCTGCGATCCTCCGAAAAACCCGCCGAACTAAATTGAATCTGAATTGGGATTTGAATGAGCGCCGTAGCCACCCAGACGACGAGTTGTAAGATGATCGCGACCCAGACTGCCCAAAGGGGGACGACGGCAGGACGCCATTTCAGCATGGCAATAGTGAGGACAAAGCCGACGAGGCCAGGCACAACCAAAAAGGCGACGATTCTCGGGCTGATAAAGTGATGATAACCCAGGAATTCTTTGGCCCCAATGAGATGCCAGCTTGGATAGTTGACGAAGCTTTCGATGAAAGCAGCGCCGTTCGCATAACAGGTGAACGCGAAGGCGAGAATAAACGGCCACGGAGTTTTCATTTTCCGAACGGTATCAGAGGATGAGCAGGGGTTGTCCAACGCTCAATAGGGAGAGCCACGGGGCAGCAGGTCTGTTGGCTCTGGAGCCAGGTAGGTGCCCGACATGGGAGTGAACTGACAGGTTGTACCGAGCGAAACGACAGAGGACAAGTCCTCGAGGCAAGAGACCAAAGTGAAAACAACAGCATGAGACGAAAGCCACCGCGGGGCCGCCAGGCGTCTTGGGTTCCGAGGGGCTCGGGCTCGCTCCCACCGTTCAAGGCAGCGTTCGCTCGGGCTCGACGCGGATTAGCCAGGTCCACGTTTTCCCCGGCGCGAGTTCGATGAGTCCGACACGTTTGTTGAAGGAGTTTTGTACGCCGACAAAAGGCTCGGGGCAGAAAATTCCCTCTGCCGCGCCGCCGTAGAGGTTGAACTGGACGAAGGGCGCGGGAGGCACGGACTGCGCGTGATGACTGACGCGGACGGCCAGCCCCGCCGCGTCGGCGACCCGAAACCATGGGTCGCCCTCATAGCCGCCGACGGATACCGCCGGCATCGCCTTGAAGTTTCTCAGCAATACCGGCGGAACGAAACTTCGCTCGCGCGTTGCACCGCTCGGGGTCGTGTCCTCACCGCGCAGATATTCAACCCGCGACGGGCTCTCCAGCGTGATGTTTTCCCCCGGGGATCCGTCAACGAGTGGCACGGCCAGCGCGATGTGGTTGCCAATCGAGAAAAACATCGGGGCGGTGTTATCACCTGAGGCTTTTACGACGTGCTGCAGCTCGACGCGGCCCTCCGTCACGCGGTAGGTCACCCGGACTTCGAATCCGAAGGGATATCGCTTTCGTGAGTCGGCATCATCGGTCAGCTGCACCTCGACGCCGGCTTCGGAGGCATTCGCCCAAGAGCGGAGCACGCGCCACGGCTTGAGCCGGGCGAAGCCGTGCTGCGGCATGGG
>JBDSPT010000155.1:0-4521 GCA_039930205.1 Opitutus sp.
GCCGCGCGATCATCCGCAACGGGGTTGGGTTCGACAGCGTGGATATCGCGGCGGCCGCAGCCGCGGGCATTCCCGTCTGCAATGTTCCTGACTACGGTACTGAGGAGGTCGCCGATCACGCGCTCGCGCTCACGCTCGCCCTCTACCGCCAGCTTTTCCCTCTCGATGCCGAAGCCAAACAGCTCGGCTGGACCATCAAGGTCGCACCCAGAATGCGCCGGCTGAATACGCAGACCTTCGGCTTGTTGGGGCTGGGCCGGATTGGCACCGCGGCCGCACTTCGCGCCAAGGCATTCGGTTTCCGTACGGTTTTTTTCGACCCTTATGCACCGGTGGGTACGCACAAGGCGGTCGGTGTTGAACGTGTGGATACGGTCGAACAGCTGCTCAAGATGTCCGATGTCCTTTCAGTGCACTGTCCCCTCAGCGCAGAAACCCGGGGCATGATCGGAGCGAAGGAAATTTCCCTCATGCGGTCTGGTGCGTTCCTGGTGAACACGGCCCGCGGTGACATTGTTCAGAAATCTGCCGTGTTCGCCGCTCTTCGCTCGGGCCACCTCGCCGGCGCAGGGCTCGACGTCGTGGAGAGCGAGCCTCTGCGGACGCCGGAAGAGGCGGCTACGCCGAATCTGATCGTAACGTGTCACGCCGCGTTTTGCAGTCCTGAAGGGTTGGTGGAGATGCGAAGCACCTCCGCCAGGATCGCCCGGGCCGCCGTGCTGGGAAAACCGGTGTGGAACCGGGTGAACTGATTGGCTGGAGGTCTCGGAAACCTCGAAATCGTCTCTTGCCGAGTTCCATCAACGAAGAACCCCGGTTGCCGTGCGGCCGTCGCCCGCGTTTCAATAAACGATGGAGCCACGCCAGCATGTTTCCGGCTTTGGGACGTCTGGGACCACTCCCTCACGGGCGCGGCGACACGATTGCTTGATTAGCTCGAGCGCGCCGGCCTTCCAAGGACAAGGAGCAGGCTATCGCGACAGCCGACCCTCGATTGAGTCGTCGAGCGTCTTACCCGTCATTGCGCCGATCAGCATCTTTACGCCGGCCACCATATTGCCGTGTTTATTGTCCCAGTAGTAGCCCTCCTCGGGCACGACTTTGATCACCGTAATGCGTGGATCATGCACGCCTGCGGTGAACCACGTCTTCAAGATTGGTTCCCAAAGTTCCTCAATCTTGGCCTGATCGCGAGAGATCGAAGCCCGCCCCTTGAGCTGAAGAAAATCGGAATGCGGTGAGCCCTGAAATAGCAGGACCACCGAGGAATTCCCCTCCACCTCGAGGTTCTTGTGGCTGTCGTCGGCACTGAGAAACCACAGTACACCTTCGTCATCAACCTTCCGCACATTCATCGGACGGATCCCCGTGGAGCCTACGACCAACCCACCGGTGCAGAAGAAGCAGGTCTGCGTTTTGTGGACGGTTATCTTGATCCGGTCGACGGCGTTGTCGCCCGTAAGGTCTTCGTGGTTACGCTCGGCTTGTTGTTGGTTGATCGAATTCATCAGAGGGGATGGGTTGTAGATTTCAGTGGTTGATCAGCACCCAGTGAGTCGGCATGGCGGGACCAGGATCTGCGTGACAGTCGCCTTCCTTAGTCAGAGAAATCCGGCTTTGGTGCAGGACGTTCTTTAACTTCTTTGCCGGCTGACCGGCCCGCGCGACGCTCAGTCGTAAAATGGTTGGATCGGCACCGGATCGCGGCTCTCCCGACACATGATACGGGTACTAAATGGCTCGTGGGACGACATTCCCCCTGCTTACACTCCCAACCGTTACCTCACCCCCTCATCTTTGCTTCGCATGAAATCACTCCTGTTGTTCCTCTGCCTGCTTTCCGCTGGTCGCGCTGGCGAAATCCCATCCACTGACTGGCAAATCAAGACGGCGGTGCTGTCTGCATCACCAGACGATCGTAATGCCGCAACCGTTCTGGGTTATGATTCGCAAGGCGTCCTCGTCACGCTGCGCCAGGGCACCAATCAGTTCATCTGTCTCGCCGATAACCCGAAACAGAAGGGATTCAGCGTGGCGTGCTACCACAAGGATCTTGAGCCGTTCATGGCGCGCGGCCGCGCGCTCACTGCCGAAGGCAAGGACGGGGGCGAGGTTTTCAAGATTCGCGAGGCGGAGGTAAAATCAGGCGCGTTGAAACTGCCCGATCGCGGCATCCTCAATGTCACGACCGGAACGGTCAGCGACACGACCGGCGAAGTCACCGATCTGTACACGCGTTACGTCATCTACATCCCTTACGCTACGCCCGAATCGACCGGCATACCGCTGGTTCCTGTCGTGGATGGCGCGCCGTGGATGATGAACCCGGGAACGCACCGCGCTCACATCATGATCAACCCTCCGAAGGCAGCAGCGGACGTCAAGGGTACGCCAACCAGCGACGCTCTGAAAAATCACAAGTAAGAGAACTCGCGACTCTCTCTGCGATCAACGGGCTGATTAACCATTCCGATCCCACCGTCACTTCGTCTCACGCCGCATGCTGCAGGTCTCTCCGTACTTCCACTGCAACGATACGCGGCTTAGCTGATCAAGAGCAGCCGCGGTCGCTGACCCGGCGTGGTCTGCGGTGCGCGATGGATGCAGGGCGGAACCAGACTGTTGGGGTAGTCGACGGCGATTCGCCACAGGTTCCCCAGCCCAAACGAATAAGGGCGTGTGGCGGGAAGCGCTTCGTAATGCAGATTAAAACACTGCTCGGCCAGGTACTCCGTGAACGAGGCATTATCCGCGCCACCGAACTCTTTCAACAGTCGGGTGCGTACCTCCGGGACATCAACATACCGTCGCGCATCCTCGTTGCGCAGCCCTTCCGACGCCGCCTCGGTATAACTGCAAAGGTACGTGTCGGTCTCGACCGTGGCACTGTCGGCATGAAATGAATACACGTCCGTCGGGACAAGGGCATCGCTCTCAGAACGCGAGTAGTCCGCGATGCAATCCAGGCTTGGCGCCAGTCCGTGCGCGCGCAGGCGAGCTTGATCCTCCATCAACACGTCCAACGCGGCACGCCCAGCCGCACTGAGCGACAAGCCTCGCAAATCATGCTCTTCCAGCGTCGTGATCCCTCCACTCACCGCCAGGCGATCGACGATCTCGACGAAATTTCCACCGAGCGTGCGCGGCCAGTACGCCGCATTCACACCGTCCCTGAACGGCGTCGCCATGAGTTCCTCAAAACTATTCACCCGACGTACGCGGAAGTATTCAGGCGGCCACACCGCCGACGACGAAGACCGTGAGATCGGCTCCACGCTCATTTGGAGTACAGGGCCACGTCGCGCGGATCGTCGGCTCGACTCTCGTCAACGCGACCCTGTTTCCGGCAGTAGAGATGACCCTCCTCAATCTGTTTGATCGCCGCTTTCGCGACTGGGTCGCGCAATGAACCGGCATGCCCGACGTGAGCGAACGAGGCAGCACGCTCGGCCGAATAGGCGCGCTGCAGTGACCGCCTGAGTTCCCGGTGAGCGAATCGCGGTCGCCCTCCATCGCGCAAGTCGAGCTGGATCGGTCCGGCTGGATGGGTTGCTCCGCTCAGTGGAACGACGGTGGCCATGCCGCGATTGGAACAGCAGCCCAGCTGTTCGCAATCGCAGACCCGATCGCAGTAAACTGTCGCAGTGAGTAGCAGCTGGCTGAACGAGCCAGAGAAGCTCTCCGGCAGTAAGATCGCAGTCGCGCGCAGACGCGCTCGATCAGCGCGCGCTTGGCGCTGTTGGGGAAATGACTGTCATCGTAAGTGCGCGCAGCGCGCCGGGGCAATCCAGCTGGACTACTTCGTCGTCCGCCGGAACGGGATTGATCGTCATGACAGAATTTCCCAACCGACCCTGGCGCTCGGCCTGCGGCAGGGCGTGGTCTTTGACTCGCCGCGTTCGAACATCGAGGGCAGAAGACTCGTATCAACAGGGTGGTTATGCCAGTGATCATCGCATTCCGCCCGCCCATCTCCTTCGTTTTACCGAGTCGTGACATCAGTAGCGTGGCAATCTCTCCGCTCATCCATAAACCAGAGCCATGCCACTCACAAAATGCTTCGCCTGCCAGCACGTCGTAGCGCCCGAGTCACCCACCTGCTCTCAATGCGGAACCAGCTTCAGGGCGGGACTGCACTCGCCGCTCTTGTCCCTTGGTTTGTTGGCGGTGGCGTGTGCCCTCGCCTACCCGATTGTTCACGGACTCTATTGATCGGGACTTGTCAGGCCGGCGCTCCCCGGTGAGCTGAGGAATCGCGCGGCGCCGTTCGCAAATTGAACTTCGGGGCCCGATCCGTCGGCCCCACTTCGTCTAAATCCCGGTCGGGCCCCAACGAAGGTTTATCTTTTTCAAGGACTGATTTGTCGAGTCGACTGCATGGTTACGGCTGAGACCTCCTCCCCTCACGCGGCCATCCGCTCAGAGCTTCATTGAAAGGCTGAGATTCCAGGTGTAGTCGGCGAAGGCCGCATCGCCGGCTTTGACGGCACCGAAAGTGGTCACCCGATTGCGATGGACCGC
>JBDSPT010000156.1:0-9752 GCA_039930205.1 Opitutus sp.
GTTCGCCGTTTCCCACTCGATTTCCAGTCGCGAGAGCCAGTCTGTGTCGCGGACCGCCCAGGCTTGCTGCACCTCGTGCCACAGCCGGATGCGGTCGGGCGTGAAATCACCCCCTCGATCAGGATGGAGCCGTTGAACGAGTCGTCGATAAATTGACTTGGCTTCGTCCGACGGAGTGCGGCGCCGCGTCGAGTCCTCTGATTCGAATGAGCGGCGAAACCCCTGCCAGGAATCGCCGGTCGACCCTCGGTTTCCGAAAAAATCTTCATCATCTGGACGTCGACGACGGTCTTCGTCCTCAAAGCTGTTCTCTTCTTCAGAGCGCTTTTCGAATGCTTCAGGATTCGCTTCGTAAGCCTTGTGTTCGCGCCACAGCTTCTTCGGCGAACGACCGGTCAGAGATGCCATCGCCTGTACGCTCTCCACCTGGCGCGCTTTGGTCGCGACCTCCTCATGAAGATTGCGAAGTTTAGTGATGAGCGTCGGAAACGTCCGATGAAGCCACGTTTCGAAAGCCGGCACATCGACCTGTTCATGTCGGTGCAGATCACGCGAGGCCTTCTCTTGCCGGCGACGCGCTTCATCGAATTCCGCCCACGCCTCCCGCTGGAGCGGTTCGTTGTCCACGATCAAGAGAGACCGATTGCGCTCGTCCGCAGATCGCCGGGGTGCCTCCGGTCGACGAGGACGTGAATGAATAGAAGGTCTGGATCCCGCCATGAACCCCGGAAGGAAATGAACCGCCGCCGAAGCGCCAGCATTGAATCGAGTTTGGCGTCATTGGGTGTCGGCGTAGGTCAGCCCGGATAGCTCCCACTCCAAGGAAGAAAATCAGTGGGGCACAGCGTTACACAGAGTTCCGGCATAGAGGTCACCGAGTGAAACCCTGGATAAGATACCAAATTCTTTGCCCGCCCTCCTATTCTCTGTCGGCGCTTTTGGTCCTCCGTGGTCCGGTGCCTTGATTGGTTTCGGATGAAATAGTCAGGCTGGAAGCGGGAAGACGCTCGAAGGTTTGTGGCCACGCTCTGGGGAACGCGCTCGTAGTGCCGCCACAAACGCTGATAGGAGAAAGAGGTCCAGAGTTTTCAACCTCCGTCTTGCTCCAATGACTGATAATCAACTTGAGAAACCGATGACGACCGGTGAGTGGATCGTGACTCACCTGGTGCTACTGATTCCGATCGTGAACCTGGTCATGCACTTCGTCTGGGCGTTTGATAGCGGTAACCTGAGTCGCCGGAACTTCTGTCGCGCTCGCCTCATCCTGTTCGCGATCTTCTTCGCGCTCGCGTGCGTCGCGGGCATGTGCCTCCTGCTGTTCACCACCGTTTTCGCCGGCTTGCTCAGCCAGAAGCTGCACTGAGGAGACTAGAGTTTGTGATGAGTCACGGCGGTGATCCACATCACTTCGCACGCGCCACCGCGCGTATCGTCGCGCGTGAGGGACGACCGCCAGCGATATCCATCCGCCCCACTGACTTCGACGAGGTAACCCTTTAGGTTGACGAGTTCATGGCGCTTTAACGCCAGAAGTTGCTCACGGACCTCGGGAGTAGCGGGCAGGCAGTGAGTGTTCGCGGAGTGTTGGCCGATTGAAACGGGATCGAGGGGGGGCTGCCCGGACCAGGCGTAGTCATACCACCGGCCCGACTGCGTGATCTTCAGCTCGTTGATCACTCCGGCCACCGACATCGGGCCCCAACCGAGCGCGAGATCGAGCGGGGAAAGCCGCGCGCCACGGTCATTTCGATACCGAGACCGGCTCAACACCACGCCAGTTACATCGTAGTTGGCCAATGGTTTGATCGTGTACTGCTCGTGGACAAAAGGCTTCGGCAATGCGGATTCCGATTGAACGGGGTCGTGGGCCGCCGGCATGCCCCGCCAGGAAGCCGTGGAATCGTGGAAGGTATACCAAATGCCGACTACGAGCACCAAGAAGGCCGACAGTTTCTTCACAGGCTGCTTTTACCTCGGAAACAGCGCCGGGATGCAAGCGCTGTTTAAGCGATAAACCGATAAAGTCCGTGGGAGTTGGTTCACTGCCGCAGCCGTTTACCGGGGGCCGTACAATGCAATGAGACCGGCCTCGAACGCATCGGACAGGACGTTGAAGTGATTGCGGCGGGGAAAGCGTTGGGTGGTGACCTCAAGTCCAGCAAACGGGTGCGTTGCGAGTTGCTGCTCAAGCTCGGTCAAGTCGCCCGTCATGGACGGCGAATCCCGCTCACCGACGCTGAGGTAGAGCTTCGCCGCCAGATCCGAGCTTCTGGCAAATCGATCGCGCGCAATTTTGAGGATGCTGCGGTTGTCCCACCATATCGAGGGAGCGCTGGCGAGGTGGTGTGTGAAGAAGGGTGGGATCTTCCAAAGCGCGTGTAGCACAAGCAGTGAACCCAAGGAGTGCCCTGCGATTCCGCGGGCGTGCTCCGAGATTGAGTACCGGCGTTTGAGCTCGGGCCAGAGAGTGTCTGTCAGAAATGTGAGGAACGCATCTGCTCCTCCGCTGGTGGGTTCGTCAGAGTGCTGGGTGGGAGTATAGTCGCGGCCACGGCGATTCTCCGGTTTGGAATAGCTGGCACCATACCCCACGCCGACCAGCAGCAATGGCGGGAGCTTCTTCTCCGCTCTGAGCTCCTGATACGCTTTGACGCCTGCGGAAAATTGATCGTCGCCATCCATGAACAGCAGCGTGGGCGTCGCTTGGGAAGTTGGCCCGACTTCGGGCTCAACAACGTAGATATGGTATTCGTTACCCGTTTGAGGAGACGGAAGTCGGAACGCGGCATTCACGAGCTGGAGTGAGGAGATCGGTCGGCAGAGTCGTCAAGTGAAGTGCGTGCGCTCATTCGCCGGGACTCAGGAGGATGTCCCATGAAAACGCACATTCCTTAGTTGGACCTCGTTCCCTACGACCGCCTTCGGTCTTCAGGACCAAGGAAACTCCACGCTACGATACGGCTTTTCTTCTGACCTTGGGCGGTCGGGATCGTACGGACCTCCAGGGCCGCAACTCGATGAAGCTGCCGATAGATCGCTGGCAGACTGGCACGTTTCGAAACGAGCGTCGTGAACCAGCAGACTTGTTTCGGGCGCAGAGAGCTTTCGGAAATCATTCGGCGCACGAAGCCCGCTTCGCCGCCCTCACACCACAGTTCATTGCTGTGCCCGCCAAAATTCAACGCGACCTGACCCGTGGAACCGCGGCCGAGATTCCGCAATTTTCGCAGTGTGCCACTCGCAGCTTCCCTCGCGGAGGCGTGGAACGGCGGATTGCACAGCGTGGCGTCGAAGCTTTCGGCGTCGTTCATCACGCCGCTGAAAATATGTTGCGGATCGGCCTGTCGTCGGAGTTCGACGAGACGAGCGACCTTTGCAGGTGAGGCCATCAGTCGCGAAGCCCACGCGAGCGCCGTTGGGTCGATCTCTGATCCAACGAAACGCCAGCCATACTCTGCTGTTCCGATAATCGGATACACGCAGTTCGCGCCGGTTCCCACATCCAGGACTCTGACGGTCGGACCACGGGGGACACGGCCACCGTGATCTTCGTGAAGCAAGTCCGCAAGATGGTGAATGTAATCAGCCCGGCTGGGAATGGGCGGACACAAATAGCCGGGAGGAATATCCCAGTTCGGGAAGTCGTAGTACGTGCGCAGCAGCGCCCGGTTGAGGGCTTTGACGGCACTCGCATCTGAGAAGTCGATCGTGTCTCCACCACAGGGGTGAGGAATGACCAGCGCAGCCAGCTCCGCATCGTCGCTCGTCAGACGCGCAAAATCGTACCGCTCCCGGTGCTGATTGCGGGGGTGGGGCTGGTCGGGTTGAGATGGCAAAGCGCTCACGAGAGGGGTTCTGACCTGAGCCAGTCGGGCAGCACGTCGGAATCCGCGCGGCCCTGTGCATCGAAAATCCTGGTGGGAGCTTTCGACCCATGGGCGGAGTCGCGGAGCAGGGCAGGCAGGTCGTGACCGGTCCACTGCTCGATCGTGACACCTGACGGCCGAAGTTTTATTGCGCTCATGGGAGTGAGAGGAAACGGCGATCAAAGGGCTACGTCGAGGCGTCAAACAAAGTCACGGCGGCGCTGAAATGTTGCGGGAGTGTGCCACCCGGAAGTTGATTGTAGCTCACGCCGCGACAATGGGACATCGCGATGGCACATCAGGCGATCTGCTCGGCGCGCCAACAACTCGCCTACTCGCGAAGTTTCGAGTCGAGCATGAGCGTCACAGGCCCGTCGTTCACGAGCGACACCTCCATGGCGGCGCCAAACGTGCCGGTGGCTACCGGCTGACCCAAGATCGCTTCGCAGGTCCTTACGAACGATTCGTAGAGCGGAATCGCAATTTCTGGCCGTGCCGCGTCGTTGAAGGAGGGGCGGTTTCCTTTCCTCGTGCTCGCGATGAGCGTGAATTGGCTCACCACCAACAGTCCGAAGGGCACTTGGGGCGCAGTTCCGCTGAGAAGGTCTTTCAGCGACACATTCATCTTCCCGGCGGCATCCTCGAAAATGCGCAGTGCGACAATCTTCGGGGCAAGCCAATCAACATCGGATGGCGTATCATCGTTCTGAATGCCCAGCAAAACGAGCAAGCCTCGGTCGATCGCTCCGACGGTTGTCGCATTCACACTCACCGACGCTGATCGCACTCGTTGAACGACGACGCGCATCGAGCATCCGGTTACTCTGACCAAACTCGGGTCGCAGGACCGATCGACGCGCACCGTTCGAATCGTCGAGAAACCGACACCTGCGCCAGCGCCTGAGTCGCGGCGAGCTCCGAGCTAAAATAGCCCCGGACCGTCAGTTGTTCGACCATCTGATAGTACCTTGAAACCGGCGGGCCTGGTTCAAAGCATCGCTAAGTGCGGCTCAACTTCGGCTTCGTAATTCACGCCCTCGAGACCGAAACCGAAGAGCTTAAGGAACTCGCTGCGGTACCCTGCGATGTCGGTTTTCTCGACGAGGTTGGCAGTCGTGACGGTCGGCCAAATTTCACGCACGGCGGCCTGAACCGACGGTACCATTTCCAGATCATCGATCCGCACCCGGCCCGATGCATCCAACTGCGGAGTTTTTCCGTTGTACATCTGGGTGGCGAAGAGGCGTTGCATCTGTTCGATGCAGCCCTCGTGCGTGCCCTGTTCCTTCATGATCTTGTAGAGAATCGAAATGTAGAGAGGAACAACCGGGATCGCTGAGCTTGCCTGCGTGACGAGTGCCTTGTTCACCGAAATAAATGCGCGGCCGCCGGTAACTTTGAGGTTTTCATTCAGGGCCTTTGCTGCGCGTTCAAGGTCATTCTTCGCGAGCCCAATCGTGCCGTTCTTGTAGATCGGCCACGTCACTTCTGGTCCGATGTACGAGTAGGCGACGGTCTGGGCGCCGGGCGCGAGCAGCTTCGCTTCGGCTAATGCATTGATCCAAAGCTCCCAATCCTCCCCGCCCATCACGGTTGTCGTGTCGGCAATCTCCTGCTCGTTCGCAGGTTCGATCGTGATGTCGCTGACGATTCCCTTGTCGGTATCGACTGTCTTGTTCGTATACGAACCGCCTACTGGCTTCAGCACCGATTTGTGGACAGCCCCGGTCTTGGGATGCGTGCGCCGTGGCGATGCGAGCGAGTAGACCACGAGGTCAACCTGCCCCAGATCGCTGCGAATCAGATCGAACGCCTGACGCTTGATGTCATCGGAAAACGCATCGCCATTCACATTCTTCGCGTAGAGGCCGGCAGCGTGCGCAGCCTTGCTAAACGCGATCGTGTTGTACCAGCCAGGGGTGGCCGGGCGTCCCTCTTCAGACGGGCGCTCAAAAAATATTCCGAGCGTCGCGGCTCCAGATCCGAATGCAGCAGTGACGCGTGACGCCAATCCGTAACCGGTCGACGATCCGATTACTAAAACCTTCTTCGGCCCCCCCTCGATGGGCCCTTTGCCTTTCACGTGATCGATCCATTCCTGCACATGCGCGGCGCAGCCGACAGGATGGGAAGTAACGCAGACAAAACCACGGACTCGGGGTCTGATAATCATACGACGTGCAGGGTGGGGATGGAGAAGTCAGGGTCCAGATCGTTTTCAGATTCGCCGTCGGCACTTAGCACTGGACAGGCCTGCGTTCCGTCGCGCGCGTCCGGCCAAGCTCGGAAACGCTGTTCGTTCGAGTATTGCGAATGACCAATCGGTCAAAGCGCGCCCGGTCTCACCAGACCCAACCAGCGGCTGCGCACGATCCCTCGCCAATCATTCAACTCAGTCGCCGAGGAGAAGGATCGGACCTTCCGCTTTCGGTACGCCGCCCTTGCGCTCGAGGCTGACGGCAAACTTTGCCGCGTTGTTCACTTTCTGGTTCGGCTTGAAGTTAACCTGTGCGTGACCCGTTGCCGGATCCACGGTGAAGACGCCGCCATCGACCGGCGCAGGATACGCGGGATCGATCAGCCAAAGTTGATAGTCCTTGTCGCTCGCGAGTGCCGGAAGTTTTTCGACGCGCAGGATGCCTTGCTGCGTTTTTGGATTCCAGACCGCGACCGCGAGCGCCTGGGGCGAGTTGCCGGCCATGGACGCGAGCGTGGCGATCTTAAATTGAGCGAGGTCACCCTCAGAGCGGAGGCGAGTCTCGAGTTCGCCGACGAGCGTTGTGGCTGCCGCGAGTTTCTCGTTGATCTGCGCCAGCTCGGTATGTCGCGTGGTGAGTTCGGACTTCGATCGATCGAGTTGCTGGACGGTCTCGCCCAGCACGCGAGTGGCTTCGGAGATCTTCTCGGTCGACTGGGCCACCTGCTGATTGAGCTGACCGACCTGCGTCGTGGCATCGGCGAGTTGTCGGTTCGACAGGATGCGTTCAGCCTCGAGCTGGTTGCGAGCAGAGGAAGACTCCACTTCGGCGAGCGTCAGCTGCTGCTGGAGCACGGCGTGGTCTGCCCGCGTCCGAACAAAACTGCTGACGAGCCAGAAGCACCCCATCGCCAGACCTGCGGCGATTGCCCACGGAATGATCACGGCCGGACGGAAGAACAGAACCTGTGCCGGTTCAGCTGCCGGCACTGCTGCCGCTGGCTTGTCGGAAAGTCGCGAAATGATCCGCATTTTGAGCTCGGACGACGGCGAGACTTGTGGAGCCGTTAATGAGTAGGCGGCTGAGGATTCCCGGAGTTCGCGGACGAGGGTTTCCAACTCCGCACTCCGCCTGAGCTCCGCAGTGAATGCGGTGGCCTCGGCGCCTTCGAGCAAGTCGAGCGCGTAAAGAGCAGCGAGTTCTTGTTGGCGATCGTCAATCATGACGGCGGGTGAGTGTGTCTCGCAGTTTAAGAAGTCCCCGGCGAATCCGCGCTTTGACGGTGCCCAGCGGCTCACTTAATCGAGCGGCGATTTCCTGTTGGGTCAGTCCACTAAAAAACGCGAGCTCAAGCGCGCGAACTTGCTCGGCAGGGAGAGTTGCGAGCGCGGCACGGACCTCGATGGTTTTCTCTTTGAAGATCAGGTCGTCAGCGGAATCCGGATCGACGGTTGATGAGCCACCGGGTAGATCTTCCACGAACGATTCGCTTAGCAACGTGCTGCGGCGACGCCGGGTGCGGAGCCGATCGATGGCGCGATTGCGAGTAAGGGTGATCGCCCAGCCGAAGGCTGAACCCCGCGCCACATCAAAGCTTCCCGCCTTCTCCCAGAGTGCGAGGAAAACATCCTGCACGATGTCCTCGGCTTCTGACTGATCATTTAGAATTCGAAGAGCGACCGAATAGAGCGGCCGCGAAAAACGATCGTAGAGGTCTGCACAGGCGCGTCGGTCACCCTCTGCCATCAGCCGAATGAGTTCTCCATCTCGGTTCTGGCGGTCACCTGGCGGCTCACTCGACCCGGCAGTCGTCATTCGGGAATATTCACGAAGCTCGTACCTTTCCCCAAAGACCATGGGGAAGGTGAGCACGCTCGACAGATGAGTGAAAACGAAAGACATCCTCTATTTGTACGCACACTCGGTTCACAAGGATGCCTGTATCGCGATAGAGGTGACGTAAACTCGTTCATAATACGCGCATACCGACGAGACCAAGAACGATGAACAACGCAAGCACCGCGAGAATCCGTTTTTCAAGTCGGGTGAGCGTGAGCGGCATTCGCGGAGTGGGGAGCGCCAAGAAAGCGGCTCCGTCCGCCGTGGCCAAGAAAATTCTCTGATCAACGCTGGCTCCGCGAATCGAAACCAAACTGCAATCGTCAGGTGCAATGGAGACATTCAGCCCTGCATTGGCGTCAAAATCTTCCTGAATCACGAGCCATGAAAACGACTTCAATCCTACTCTGCTTCGCCTCGCTTTTATCCTCCGTGATCGTCGCGCCCGTTCACGCAGGCGTTACGATCGGACAACCGGCACCTGACTTTACCCTCCGATCGATCGATGGACGTGAGCACCCGCTGTCCTCGTTCAAAGGCAGGACGGTTGTGCTGGAATGGGTGAATCCCGAATGCCCGTTCGTCATGAAACATTATCGGAGCGGCAACATCCCCAAGCTGCAGAAGTCCGCGACAACTGAGGGGATCATCTGGCTTTCAATCAACACCGGCGAACCGGGTGCCCAAGGCGTCTTCGATGCGCCGCGTCAGGCGAAGTGGGCGAATTCCATGAAGGCGGCACCGACCGCGTACCTCCGCGATCCTGAAGGAAAGGTCGGCCGCCTCTACGGTGCCAAGACAACCCCGCACATGTATGTCATCTCGCCGGATGGTACGTTAGTGTACAATGGTGCGATCGATAGCATCCGCTCGGCGAACGTTGACGACATCGCTCGTGCCGAAAACTACGTCGCGTCTGCGCTCTCGGCCGTCAAAGCCGGAAAGCCCGTTGCGAAGACGACCAGCCAGCCGTACGGCTGCAGCGTGAAGTATTGATTGAGCGCGATATCGGGACGTCGTGCAACGGTGAGTCCGCCATCAAGATCCTCGCATCGATCGATCCCGCCACGCTGCCCGTCACCAAGTGGACCCAAGAGCAGAATGGAACGTCGCGACGGCCCCGGGTCAGACCTTCACCTTGAAGAGATCGGGGTGCATCGTGCCTTCGGCGACCTTATTGACGGTGCCGGTCATCATGATCGAGAAGTCGGGTGCGATCTCGATCCCGATCTGGCCGCCGGGCATGTGAACGGTCACGCTGCTGTCGACGAAGCCGAGCTTGTGGGCAACGGCGGCCGCAGCACTTGAGCTGCTTCCAGAAGCAAGTGTGTAACCGGCGCCGCGCTCCCAGATCTCGATCTGGATGTTGGCCCGGTCGATCACGCGCAGGAATTGCACGTTTGTCTTGCGTGGAAAATTCGAGTGGACCTCGAGATGAGGTCCATACTTAAGCGCGATCGCCGGAGAGATCTCGGTGAGCGGGATCACGCAGTGCGGATTCCCGATCGTCGCCGCACAGAATGTAAACGATCGATCGAGGATCTCGATGGTTTCGCTCAACACCTCGCGTTCCGGTCCGGTCACAGGAATTTTCGTGCTGTCGAACGAAACCCGACCCATCGCCACGGTAATGAGGCTGCCGTTCTCCTTGATGACCGATTCAACCTGACCGCCCGGCGTTTCGATCGTGAACCTGGGTTCTGTCACCATTCGTTGATCCCAGAGATAGCGCGAAAAAATCCGCAGACCGTTGCCCGACTTTTCTGCTTCCGAACCATCCGGATTGAAAATGCGCAGGCCGAACTTGCTGTGCTTGGAGGGCAGGGGGCCCCAGAGAATCCCGTCC